>JAPLWP010000008.1 GCA_026396535.1 Candidatus Magasanikiibacteriota bacterium
AGCACTCAAGATATAGCCAAAATTGAAGACAGTGCTATGCTGGTACTAAACGGTGGCAAACTCGAAGCTTGGGGAGAACAAATAAAAGAAAATCTTCAAGGTAAACAAACCCTAATACTAACAGTAGGTGAAAATATTGCAACCAAAGAAATAGAAGAAGATGGAGAAAAAATTCAAGACCCCCATATCTGGCTCGATCCGGTATTGGCCAAAAAAGAAGTTGAAATGATTGCCAACGGACTTGCCCAAGTAGATCCAGCTAACAATGAATTTTATCAAGCCAATGCCACTCAACTTTTATCCAGATTAGACACTTTAGATACAGAATTCAACCAAGGATTGAAGAGCTGTATCAAAAGGGATATAATTACTTCACACGCTGCTTTTGGATATTTAGCGGCTCAATATCAGCTCAACCAAGTGGCAATTTCCGGTCTTTCTCCTGATTCTGAACCATCCGTGCAGAAATTAACTCAGGTGGCCGAATTCGCCAAGAAAAATCAGATAAAATATATCTTTTTTGAAAGCCTAGTATCCCCTAAATTATCTCAGACCATCGCCTCAGAAATGGGTGCCCAAACTTTGGTACTAAACCCAATTGAAGGTTTGAGTGATGAAGAAATAAAAAATGGCAAAAGTTATTTTTCCGAAATGGAAAACAATTTAAAAAATATTAAAATGGCGTAATCGGACCCAACGGATCAGGTAAATCCACCCTTCTCAAACTAATGGTCGGATTGCTTAAACCAACCAGCGGAGAAATAAAACTATTTGGCCAAAATCTAAATAATTTTAAAGACTGGCACAAACTAGGATATGTTTCTCAAAAAGCAGTGAATTTTGATTTTCTTTTCCCAGCCACAGTCAAAGAAGTAGTAGAGATGGGACGCTATGGAAGCAAAGGGCTGTTTAAGAATCTAAATAAAAAAGATGATGGAATTGTAGAAAGATCTCTAAACCAAGTAGAGATGTGGAATTTTAAAGACCGGTTGATCGGCGATCTTAGCGGCGGTCAACAACAACGTGTTTTTATCGCTCGCGCTCTAGCTGCCGAACCGGAAGTGATATTTCTGGATGAACCAACCGTAGGGGTGGATGCCAAAACTCAGGAACAATTTTATGCTTTATTAAAAAAATTAAACCGCGAATTAAATTTAACTTTAGTAATGATTTCCCACGATATAGAAATCATGACCAAAGAAACTACTGAGCTGGCCTGCGTAAACCAAAGCCTAATTTATCATGATGATCCAGCCAACTGTATTCGCAATAATTATATTGAACAATTATACGGAGAAAAAAACTCTGTTAATGTAATTGCTCATAAACACTAATATGGGATCACTCTTTCATTACGATTTTATTATTCGCGCTTTGGAAGCCGGCCTACTTATCGGCGCTATTGCTCCAGTAATCGGCATCTTCTTGGTATTACGCCGCTATTCCCTGATTGCTGATACTTTGTCTCATGTTTCTCTAGCCGGTGTAGCCGTAGGACTACTGATAAAAGTAAATCCTCTTATCACTGCCATTATTGCTTCCACAGTATCTTCGGTTGTAATTGATAAATTACGTACTAGTAAAAAAATCTACGGCGAAACTGCTTTATCTATCTTTTTATCCGGCAGCTTGGCGATGGCTATTATTCTAATTGGTCTGGCTCATGGTTTTAATGTAGATATTTTTAGTTATCTATTTGGCAGTATTGTCACAGTAAAAAATACCGACCTATATATTATTTCTATCCTTAGCGCTATTATTATTGCTCTACTTTCTCTGTTCTTCAAAGAATTAATATATATCTCTTTTGACGAAGAATCCGCTCAGGTAAGTGGCATCAAAGTAAAAACTCTTAATACTTTTTTTATAATCTTAGCGGCAGCGATGATTGCTATCGCTATTCCAATTATTGGCATCCTGCTAATTTCGGCTCTTTTGGTTTTACCGACAGTCACTGCCCTACAATACAAAAAAAGTTTTAAAGCCACTCTGCTTATTGCCGAAATCATTTCTTTATTTTCCGTGATGAGCGGATTGATTATCTCCTTTTATCTCAATCTATCTCCGGGCGGCACTATCGTACTACTGATGCTAGGAATATTTTGTCTTACTTTGTTTTATAAAAATTTTTCCGTTACTAAAAATTAGTATGGCGCAACAGAGCCAAGAATTAATCAAAGAATTAAAGAAAACCGGTGAACGCATCACCCCTATTCGTCGCGCTCTGCTGGAAAATTTTTGCAACCATCCCAAACCACAGACCCCCCAAGAACTTTTGTCATACCTAGAAAAGAAAGGTCTCATGGCCAACAAAACCACCGTCTACCGCCAACTAGAAATCTTGGTACAGCTAGGGTTGATCAAAGAAATAAATTTCTCCGACCGCAGCAAACGCTACGAAATGGCCTCCAAAGAACATCATCATCACCTGATATGTCAAAACTGCAAAAAGGTAGAGGACATAAACCTAGATAACGATTTGGATAAACAAGAAAAAAAGATTTGGCAAAAACATCACTTCAAAGTATTGCAACATTCTCTGGAATTCTTTGGACTCTGCAGCAAATGCCAATAATATTGACTTATTTAACAAAATTGTGTAATATTTAAAAAGATTTTACACGCTTTGCGGGCGTCATATAACGGCTATTATCCGAGTTTTCCAAACTCGTGACACGGGTTCGACTCCCGTCGCCCGCTCAAATAAAAATACACCAAAAAAATAATTGGTGTATTTTTTATTTTACTCTAGACTCTACCCGTATTTTGCGATAAAATAGTGTATATGAAACTTATTTCCCTCAATACTTACGGCGGAAGATTCTTTGAACCAATAATGGAATTTATCAAACAGAACTCTGCAGATACAGATATTTTTTGTTTTCAGGAATTACTCCATAATGAAAAAGATATGGTAGAGGTTGGGTTATTTCGCGCAAATTTTTTCTCTGAAATTTCTCGGGCTTTACCGGAATTTACTGGAACTTTTGCGCCGGTACAACCAGGAGTGTATCCACATGGAGACACTACCCATGAAATAGCTTTTGGTCTGGGGATATTAATAAATAAAAAATTTAGCATTAAAAATAGCGGCAACTTTTTTATTGTTGGTAATGAACTTTCGTATATTACCGGCCAAGTAACTACCCTTCCCTATAAAGCCCAATTTATTCAACTCTCAATTGAAGATAAATCACTCACTGTTTGTAATGTTCATGGCACTGCTTTTCCATCTGACAAATTAGACAATCCAGCAAGACTCGAACAATCTAAGAAAATCCTAGATTTCATCGCTTCGCAAGATGGTGAAAAAATTATTACTGGTGATTTCAATTTATTCCCGGAAACAGACAGTATTAAAATATTTGAAAAAGAAAGACTAAATAATTTAGTAAAAGATTTTAACATCAAAACTACCCGCGGCTCTCTGATCAAGAAACTTCACCCAGAATATATTAAACCCGACGGCACAATGCAAGAATTTGCTGACTATACTTTTATTTCTTCTGGCATAAAACCAACCAATTACACTGTTCCGGACTTACCTATTTCCGATCACCTTCCACTTATTCTGGAATTTAAAATATAAACTATGCCATCCAAAAAGAAAAATAATTTTTTGCGTAAACTAATTTTCAACCTTTTAATTATTACTGATTGGGCTTTTTGTTTTGTGGCTTGGAATTTAGTCTTGGCCTGGATACCACTGCTCTTAGCCTACTGGCTAAATTTTTATTTAGTCAAAAAAAATGTTTATTACCAGGCAGCAATCTTTCTTTTGTGGTTATTCTTTCTGCCCAACGCCCCTTATCTTATTACGGATTTTATTCATCTTACCGTATGGTACCAGGTACCTATCTGGTATGATATTATATTATTTACCAGCTTCGCGTGGAATGGCCTGACCTTGGGATTTGTTTCTCTGTTTTTATCCCAAGAATTTTTGAAAAAGATTACTACTGCGAAAAAAAGTGCTATTTTAATAAACCTCTGCATATTTTTATCTTGTTTTGGAATATATTTCGGACGCTACATGCGTCGCAATAGTTGGGATATATTGATTCATCCTATTTTGATAGCTGGCGATTTGGCCAATACCCTTTTAACACCTAGCAATTTTATAAACATGGCCGGCATGACTCTTACTTGGTTTTTATTTTTATTTGGTGGCTATAAACTTTTTCTTCTCTTGCTAGAAAACAAAAAATCATAGTATACTAATGTTCTCGTTGGTTTCAATATCAAACTCCAACCAAGGCGGTTGGTGTTTTGATTTGACTACAAGGTCCTGGAGGATTCATGCTCAAACGTTTCTTGTTCTGTATGCTGCCGGTCTGCCTGCCGCTTTCGGCCAACGAAGGCTCGATCACTTACACCACTTCCAAAGGTGCGGTCTTCTCGTGCAAGAAGCTCACCGACAACAAGCCGGACTTCCCGACCTGCGTCAGCGGTGTCGAACCGGCGAAGAAGTACGAATACCGCCGCTGGTGCGAAGGTGAAAAACGCCAAGAAGGATTGATCTACGACAGCGACCTGGGCAAGTTCCAGTGTCTGATCGATCACAACTGGTGTACATCGCAGGAAGGGAAACTCAATCCCAAGTTCTGCATCCACTACGGTGAGTGCAACATCGTCTCGGAAGTGCCCACCGACGACAAATGCTTCAACAAACACTAAATTGAACATGAACAACATCCGTGCTCCGCCCTAAAAGGACGGCAGTGAGGAGGAAGAGTCATCGACCGCCAAATTGCTTTTTTTCTAAAAAATATTAGAAAAAAAGCAATTTGGGATGATTTTTTATTTTATAAAACTTGCTTAAAGATTCAATATCTACTAAAATTAACTAATAAAATAATTTTAATATTATGGGATATATTTATAATGCCACCTCGATTAAAATTGCCAAAATAAACGAAGAGGGCGAAGTGTATAGCACCAGCGAAAAACATTTAGGTAAAGTACACAGCGATGGAACAGTATTTGATACCAATGCCCATAAAGTTGGACACGTAGACGGTAATGGAAAAGTGTTTGATTTAAAAAACCATATCGGCAGTACCCATAGTGATGGCGGTATTTTTGATACAAGTGGCCATCATGTAGGTAAAGCAGAATCACCACACATTGAATTTGGGGCGGCAGCTTATTTATTACTTGTAAGATAATAAAAAAAATAAATAAGATTTAAAAACTAATCCTGTTTTTTATTTAAAAAATAATAAAAAGTAACCACCCAAAAACCATTGACTTTTTGCTTTTTCTATGTTACTATCCGCGCCAGTATCCATAAACGTGGCAACTTCGCCCCGTAGAGGATCAGATGTGACTGATGCGACACACTGTTCGCACATACTGGCTAGTGGAGAAAGCGATGAAAAAGAATGCCCTGAACAATTTGCGCAACCTGCTCACCAACGCGCTGGCGCTCACCAACAACCCCGACGCCACGGCGGCCGAGTTGACGGAAGCGGTCCAACAGTGCGGCCAGCAGTGCGGCGAACTGGAAAGCCCGACCGATGAATTGGACGCCGATGCGCCCGAAACGACCCAGCCGGGCGATTCGAACGCGGCGACGCTGACCCAAGCGGCCATGGCGACCAGCGGCGGCGAGAACACCGACGACCAGAGCGCGGCGCAATCCGATGCAACGGCCGAAGGCAACGCCACTCCGCAGCAGCCCGCGGTGTAGCCAGCGCAGTACGCGCCAGTCACAAAGCAGGTCGGCCGGGGATATCCATTCCCCCGGCCGACCAGCTGACACATTCACATTTTACCACATCCGATTTCAAAAAATATTGACTAAAATTTTAAAAAATAATATTATTATTTAACCGTACCCTGCGGCCAAAAATTAAAATAATTTTTATATGAACCTTTTTTATACTTCTCCTGGTGACGATATAGAGGAAGACAAAGATGAAGAAAAAGACAGTTTCGAAGATCTCAAAGAAGATGAATTCGAAGACGGTCTTGGTACCGACGACTACGGTGACGGTGACACCGACAACAGTTGGCCATCGGGTAAAAAAGATGCTGACGCCGAAGAAGAAGTAGAATAATTTAAAATAAAAAAGACTGGTAATTGATACCAGTCTTTTTTATTTTAAATTTTAAGCACGGGCGCTATATTCTCCAGTCTCAGTATTTACCAATACCTCTTCACCTTCTTTGATAAATATAGGAGCTTGAATATACAATCCATTATCCAATTTTACTTCTTTAGTTACATTGCCGGCAGCACTATCTCCTTTTACTGCTGGTGCCGCTTCCACTACTGTATACTGAATCTTTTTTGGAATCTGGATACTTACTGGACGATCTTCATATACACCTACAATTACATCCAATCCTTCTTTGAGATATTTTCCATCGTCGCCTACCAGATCTCCATCCATTTCAATCTGCTCATAACTTTTCATATCCATGAAAGCGTAGTTGTCTCCACTTTTATATAGATACTGCATAGTCTGAAACATCACACTTACAATATCCACACTTTCACTAGTCTTATAAGTGATTTCAATCACTTTACCATTGCCCAAATTTTTCATACGAGTGCGCACAAAAGCCGCACCCTTACCTGGGTTGATATGTTGAAATTCCACCACTACGAACAAATCATTTTGGTGTTTGATTACTACGCCTTTTCTTACGTCAGATGTTGAAGCCATATTGGAATGAATGAAGAATATATCCTTAGATATATAAATTAATTTAATTGATCTTTAACGCTTTGAAAAATTACTTCGTTGATATCTAGAGCGCCGGTAAACAATAATACCATACGATCCACCCCTAAAGCAATACCCCCGGCCGGTTTTATCCCCGATTCTAGAGCCGCGATAAAATCCGGATCTACCGACCAAATCGGCCTATTTAGCCTTGCACGCAGAGCCTTATCTTTTTCCAAATTATCCTTTTGAGCCCTAGCATCCACCAGCTCGCCAAACCCATTGGCCAATTCCAGTCCTCCTATATATAACTCAGCGCGCTGCGCATATCGAGCGTCATCTTCACATTTTTTTGAGAGCGAACACAGTTGAGCCGGATAATCATATACAAAAGTTGGTACGTCTTGGCCAAGCTGTGTTTCTATTTTATTTAAAAATATTTTATAAAAAAGATCTTCATATTCATCACTGTCGCTCACTTGATATCCTAGACCAGAAACCAATTTTTTCATCGGCTCTATTTCCAAATAATCATCCAAATTTACATTCAAATATTTTTTCCACAGATCTTTTACCGTTATTCGTTGCCAAGTATTAGCGAGATCTATTTCATTCTCTTTATATTTCAATATACCAATAGATAACTTCTCACCCACATATTTAAACAACTTTTCCGTATCGTCCATAAAATCTAGATATGTGCCTGGCGCCCGGTACCATTCAATCATAGTGAATTCTGGATTGTGCGTACCGCCAAAACTTTCTTCATTACGAAAACATTTTCCAATCTCAAAAACTTTTTCATAGCCCGTGGCCAACAATTTCTTCAAAGCATATTCCGGAGAAGTGCGCAGAAAAAATTTATGAGACTCCAAACGCGGATCCAAAAATTCTACCGGCATTGGATTGAGATACGGCTCTTGTCCAGGCAAATGCAGAGCAATTGGAGTCTCCGCTTCTACAAAATTTTGCGACCAAAAAAATTCACGAATCAGACGCAAAATCTGTAAACGAGTTTCATATATTTTTTTAAGTCTTGGGTTGTCTTTTATTTCTATCCAAGAGGACATAACCTAGAAAAAAAATATCCCCCGATTGAGTCGAGGGAAGTTTTTATTTTATTTTGGCTGAAAGGCCATAAGACTAGCTTGGCGAGCGCGTTTGATAGCGTTGGCCACGTGGCGTTGGTGCTTAGCGCACAAACCACTACGGCGCTGAGGAGCAATCTTCATATAAGAAGATACGAAACGGCGCAAGTTGGCTACATCTTTATAATCTACCATCGTTTTGTTGTTGATGCAGTAGAAGCAGCTTTTGATTACGTTGGCAGTGTTTTTGTTGTTACTGTGATTCATAGTTTAAAATGGTATATCTTCAACTTTAATTTCTTCTTCAATTACCGCTGACGGTTCGTCATGGGAATTGCTGCTGTAAATTGGCGGAATATTTTCACTCACATTGGATGAGGTGCCGCTACGAGCGGGACCATCAAGCATGATCATGTTTTCGGCGATTATCTCGGTGCGGTAACGCTTCACACCATCTTGTCCGGTCCAGTCACGAGTTTTGATGCGACCTTCTACGTACATTTTGGCACCTTTGCGTAAATATTGACCAGCCACATCGGCTAGCTTTCCCCACATCACCACATTGTGAAACTCAGACTCTTTTTGTTTCTGTCCGTTGCTGTCAGTCCAAGCTCGGCCTGTGGCCACTGAAACACTGGCGACGGATTTTCCGGCAGGAGTGCTTCTTACTTCTGGGTCGCGAGTAAGACGACCGATGATAGTAGCGCGATTTAAATCCATATTTTTAAATTAAGGATTAAACGCCGGCAATGATATTACCGGATAAGATTTCATCCAATTTTTTATCAATGGCTTGCATGTCAACTTTTTCAACAGGCTTTTCTACTGCCACTGGTTTTTCTGTTTTTATAATTGCGGAGTGATCTGGTTTTGTAGGCTCTTCAGCCAAAGCAAAGTCGACAGTAGGAGCACCGTAAGTAGCTTTGTGAGCTGGGCTATAAGCAACATTAAAATCAGTAAACATCGCGCGCAAAAGATCACGCATCAAACCAAGTTTGTTCTGCAATGTTTTTAGACCGGTTACTTCAGCATTAAACACGATGGTATAAAAATATCCGTAGCGAATCTGTTTGATAGGATAAGCAAGGCGCATTTTTCCCATTGTGCTAATTTCGGCCTGTTGACTATTTTCTTTCACGAAAGAAAGAATTTCGTTGGAACGGGTCTGAGCTTCGGTTTCATCCAAAGTGCCGGGTAAGACCAATAGTAATTCGTATTTCTTCATAACAATTTATGAAATGATAATTTGTAGCCTATTTCTAGACTGGTTTATATTAAATTTTACCTTTAGATACTTTTGTAGTAGGCCTCAATATAATAGCATAAAAGCAGAAAAAGTCAAGATGTAGGCACTTTTGGATGAAAAGCAAAAAATATGCTATAATTAAACTTGCCGAATTATTTTTTGGCTATTTATGCTTACAGAAAAAACACTCAAACAGGTACTACACTGATAGCAAAAGTCTGGAGGAAATTTTGGTTTCCAGTAATATTATTGAAGAATCTGTACTATATAAAGGTGTTGGCGAATTCTTAAACACTCCTTTCACCACTCTCAAAGGCAAAACTATCAACAAAGATACTCTGGAAATTATTCCAAGCCTAGTAGCCGGCACTCATCAAGTAGTAGCTTTTGAAAAAAACGAAACAGAGTTGCTTTTGGCCATGACCGATCCGACTGATATTCAAACTATTGAATTTTTGCATAGAAAAACCGGCCTAACTCCCCAAGTTTACATTACTACCCCAAGTGACCTCAAAGACGCCTTGCACAAATACCACGCCGAGCTAAAAGATGAATTTTCTGCTGTATCTAGCAAAAAAAACCCTACCGACGGCGACCTTAAAAAGGCCGGAGAAGAACTGTCCATCATTAAGATGACCAACAGTATCCTAGAGCATGCCGTATACGAGGGTGCTTCTGATATTCATATCGAACCTGAAGAAAAAGACGTGACTATCCGCTACCGTATCGACGGCATTCTTAAACCAGTGATGAATTTGCCAAAAAACGTCCAAAACGGCCTAACGGCTCGCATAAAAATCTTGGCCAACCTTAAGCTGGACGAACACATGATACCCCAAGACGGCCGTTTTAAGATCCAAATTCAGGATGAACAGATGGCTTTTCGTGTTTCGGTATTACCAGTCTATGACGGCGAAAAAATAGTAATGCGCTTATTGCACGAAGGTGCCAAACCACTCACCCTAGACCAGCTTGGATTCCTAGAAAGTGCCAGAGCTAAACTAGAAAATGCTATCAAAAAACCTCACGGTATGATTCTAGTTACCGGACCAACCGGATCGGGTAAAACCACCACTCTATATTCCGTACTTGGGATTTTAAACCAGCCAGGAGTAAATATTTCTACCGTAGAAGACCCTATTGAATACCGCGTAGCTGGAGTAAACCAAAGCCAGATGAATGCCAAAGTTGGTTTCACTTTTGCTAGCGGGTTGCGCGCACTACTACGCCAAGATCCAAATATTATTATGGTCGGTGAAATCCGTGACCAAGAAACCGCCGAAATTTCCATCAATGCCGCGATGACCGGTCACTTAGTGCTATCCACTCTCCATACCAATGATGCTCCAACCACTCTACCTCGCTTGGTAGATATGGGCGTGCCACCATTTTTAGTAGCTTATACTACCAATATTATTATTGCCCAGCGTCTAGTGCGCCGCATCTGCGAATTTTGTAAAAAAGAATTTACTCTAGAGGGGGCCGCACTGGATGAACTCGTCCCGCGGTGAAGGCTGCAATCGCTGTGGCCAAACTGGCTACAAAGGCCGCCAAGGTATTTATGAAGTGATGGAAATAGACGAGGGTTTGGTGAAAAAAATAAATGAACGCGCCACCAGTGACGAAATAAAAAAATATGCTCGCGAACATGGCATGCTTACTATGCTTGAAGATGGTTTGATAAAAGCCAAATTGGGCGTTACTAGTATCGCTGAAATTTTACGCGTTACCAAAGAATAAATTTTATTAAAATGGAAAACACTCAAATAAAAAGCTTATCTCCGTTCGAGCAAAAACTAAATGCTCTTTTTGAAAAAGTTTTTTCTCGTATTTCTTTTGTTGATAAAATGCTTTTTGTTTTCCATTTACAAATCATGATCAAAGCCGGTCTGTCTATCGTGGCGGCCTTGAAAATTTTGAGTGAAGAAATGGAAAACAAAAAACTTAAAAAAATTATTGCTCAAATAAAAAATGAAGTAGAAAAGGGACGACAATTGAGCGAGGTGTTGGCACAATTTCCAGATATATTTCCAGAAATTTACGTCAGCATGATCGCCGCCGGTGAAACTGCCGGTACTATGGAAAAATCACTACTCCAAGTATATACACAAATGAAAAAAAGTCATGAACTTTTGTCTCATGTGCGTGGCGCCATGGTGTATCCGGCCGTAGTGGTAGTAGCCATTATTGGTATTGCTACAGAAATGATTGTATTTGTGCTACCAAAAATCTTGGTAATGTTTAAAGACTTTAATGCTGAATTACCACTACCTACTCGTATTCTTATTGGTATCGTAGATTTTACCCAAAAATATGGTATTGAATTAGTGATCGGAATTTTTTTATTTATTGCTTTGTGGATTTATCTTTACAAAAAACCAGAATTTAAAAGATCAATTCATGCTTTCATGTTGCATCTGCCAATTTTTGGAAAAGTTATTAAAGAAATAAATTTAGCCAGTTTTACTCTTACATTATCCTCTCTGCTTGATAGTACCATCTCTATTATTGAAGCGGTAAAAATTACCGCCAGCGTACAGACAAATATGGTTTACCGAGAAACTTTGCTTAAAGTAGCAGAAAACCTAAAAAGCGGTACTACTCTATCTCAAAATCTCTCTCCTTATCATGATATTTTTCCACCCATGGTAACAGAAATGGTAATGGTGGGTGAAGAAGCCGGAAAAATGAATGATATGCTTAAAGAGCTTTCTGAATATTATGCGAATGAAGTAGATTCGATGATGAAAAATTTCTCTACCATTATTGAACCAGTAATTATTTTGGTAATGGGTTTGATGGTAGCGGGAATCGCCGTTTCAGTAATTATGCCAATGTATAGCTTGGCACAAAGTTTTTAATATGTTTGGTAACAATCCTTTTGAAGAAGCTTTCGGCTTGGACATCGGAGACCTCTCACTCAAGTTGGTCCAGGTTAGCATTGCCAAAACTCATAAAGATAAAACAATTTATAAAATAAAAAATTCTCGTCAAATTTCTTTACCGGCTGGCTATATTGTAAATGGTGAAATTCAACAACCGGAAATGGTTCGCAAAAAACTACTCCAGCTTTTAGATAAGGTAGATTATGGCAAAAAAATTACTTCGCCTTGGGTGGTGGCGGATCTGCCCGAACCAAAAACCTTCCTCACCTCTATTGAATTTGATATGCCGGCCAGTCAAATCACCAAAGAAGATGTGGAATTTCAATGTCAAAAACATCTACCTTTTGATCTTGCTAATGCCTACCTGGATTGGCAAATTATTCCTCAGATGGATTCACAAAAAACCACCAGAGTTTTAATTGGAGCGGTAGAAAAAATAGCGGCTGATTCTTACACCTACTTACTTCAAAGCGCCAATCTACAGCCGTTGGCGCCACTCGCTCCGCTATCATTATTTATGACAATGGCGGCGTGCGCTTTAGCACCAGTATTGATTTTTCAGGCGAACTTATCAATACCGCTTTGGCCCAAAGTTTAAAAATTGACTATGAAAAAATCGAAGAAATGAAAATTAAAAATGGATTAAATTATATCAAAGAATTTCCAAACTATCTCAAAATTGTTGACGAACTTACGGAAAGCCTGGTAATACAAATAAAAAAAGCATTTGATTATTACGAAGATCATTACCCAAACCCTCAAGTAATAGAAAAGATCATTCTATGTGGCGGTATGGCGGAAATGGAAAACTTACGCGACACTTTGGTCCGTCGTTTAGAAATTCCTTGCGAATTCGCCGATCCTTTCCAAAATATTTCCGTCAAGAATTTAACAGCGGAAAATAAAAAAACTTCCCTGACTATGATTTCCGCTCTTGGCCTAGCCATGCGTGCTACCGCCAATCCTTACAATAGTTAATATGTCTATAAATTTAATCAATTTACTGCCGGAAAGAAAAAAAGAAGGTTTGGAAAAACTGATTAAATTTTTATTTTGTAAAGAAATTTTAGAAGTGATTTTATTAGTATGCGCCTTCCTTTCAATGACGCTACTATGGGGCTGGATAATATTAGAAGATCATTTTTCCGCTTTGTCCCAGAGTGCACTGTCGGTAAACAGAGAATTTTCCCACTACAACCAAGAAGTAAGAAAAATTAATTTTGCTATCAAAACTTTAAATATCGAAAGTGCGGGTTTTACCCCTCTTACTCCAAAAGTCTTAGATATAATTAATAAATTACCATCCGATATTAAATTAAATTCTTTGGATATTAACCGATCCTCTGGAACTTTTCAAATTTCCGGCATAGCCAAAACCAGAGACGCTCTTTTGAACCTTCAATCCTTACTGGAAAAAATTGACTGGCTAGACCATCTGGAATCACCGACTTCTCAACTGTTTCAAAAACAGGATATCAGCTTTGACATTAAAGCTAAGATTAAAAATATCCCTTTACTTGAACCTGAGATTAACAAACCAAAAAATACTGGCGGCAACGAATAAATAATAGTATGAAAATAAATTTAAGCATAGAAAAAAGAACCATCCTTGTCCTCACTCTATTCTTTTTGAGTACTGTTATTATAATAATGGCAATTATTTTTCCAACCATAAATTTTATTAAAAACCTCAGCGACGATACTGGCAATCTAAGAAAATATCTCGATGATAAATACGAAGCCAACCATTCTTTATTAAATTACAAACAAAAAATAGAAGAAGATAGCGCTGCCATTACCGAATACAAAAGCTATCTTTTCTTTAAAGGCGAAGAATTGCAACTCATCACCAAGCTAGAAAATTTGGCTGAACAATACAAGCTGAACCAAAAAATAAATAACACTGACCTGGATAAACCTGGCAATACCATCCATATTTCTCTTACCCTCACCGGCAATTATGCCAATTTACTACAATACCTATTGGCTTTAGAGAAAGACGTATACTTTATGCAGGTGAAAAGCCTCCACCTTTCTCCAGGCTTCTCCACCCCAACCGATGACCCACAAGCGGCAATATTAAATTTGGATCTTGTATTATATGCTGCCAAACAATAAACCAGCCCATTCTCCTAATCTATTCAAAAAACCAGGTAAATATACTTCTTGGAAGATTTTAGAGCTGTTTATACTAGGATCGTTGATTGCCAGCGTAATGTGGACACTCAATTTTCTCTACCACTACGGCTATGTAACCCTGGACAATACTCAGGCAATTGTTATACTGAATTCCGGAGCTAGTCTAAACACCGTGGATACTCGGTCTTTCAACAACGTCAAAGCCGTCGTTAAGTTAAAAACTGATTTACCTACTATTGATAACAAAATAAGAAATATATTCTACTATGGCAACGAAACTTCCAACAGCAACCCAAAATCCGGTAAAAAATAAATGGTTATTTATTTTAGGTCGCGAAACCACGCTATCTTTTGCCGAAATCCAGGCTTTATTTTTGCTCAACAATATTGAGCACGAAATTCTTCATAACCAAGAAAATAAATTAATTTTTACTGCTGCCCACCTACCAGATGCGGGAGATCTAATAAAAAAATTAGGAGGCACTATCAAAATTGCCTACTCCATTGGAAAAATAAAAAATCCAAATCAGTTGGCTAAATTTTTAAACGAACATATTACTGATGGTAAAATTGAATTTTCAATAAATGGCTCCATGTCACTGGGAATTGAAACCAAAAAAATACTCAAACAAATGGGTCGCTCCGCTCGATACGTGGAAGCCAAAAATTCTGCCACCGTAATTTATAATAACCTAATTAAATCCGGCGCAGACATTGAAATCTACCAAGACGAGCTATTCATGACTGCTGCCATCCAACCAATAGAAGATTTTTCGAAACGTGATTTTGGCCGCCCAGGCCGCGATGATGAGAGTGGTATGTTGCCGCCAAAACTAGCTATGATGATGATCAATCTAGCTACTGTCAAAACTGATAAAACAATTTTTGACCCTTCTTGTGGATCAGGCACAGTAATTAGTGAAGCGGTACTAATGGGTTATAAAAAAATAATTGCCGTAGACATTTCTGACAAGGCTATTAACGATACTATCCTAAATTTACAGTGGCTAAAAACCAACTTTCAAGTAAAAAATAATACTGATGATATTAAAATTTTTGTGGGCGATGTCACAAAAATCTCACAGAAAATAAAATCTGATTCGGTAGATGCCATTATTACCGAGCCCTATCTCGGCAAACCACTGCGCGGTAGTGAAAGCAGTCTGGTGTTAGAACAACAAGCCGATGAACTAAAAAGATTATACCTAGAATCTTTTGCCCAGTTCCACAAAATATTAAAAGATGACGGCGTAGCAGTCTTTATTATCCCCCGCTTCAAAACCTCAGAAGGTTGGATAACCATTGATTGCGAAGAAGAAATAGAAGACTTAGGTTTCAAAAATGATTGTATTCTTCCAGAAGAAAAACACTTAACCTACTGGCGCGAAACCCAACACGTAGGCCGAGAAATCTGGAGATTTAAAAAAGTTTAATAACTTTAGTTAAGTAGAAAAAATAAAAAGACCGACATAAGTTACTTTTGAGCGGGTTATGCGCCAATGCGCATCCTTTGGCCCTCGCGGGCCAAAAAAGCGAAAAAGTTACTTATGTCGGTCTTTTTATTTTTGAAACTATTACGCTATATGGAAATACACGGTGTCGCCATCCTTCACAATATAATCCTTACCTTCCAAACGAAGTTTTCCACTAGTTTTAATTCCACTCCATCCACCAAATTCCACAAAATCTTTCCAATTCACCACATCAGCCTTGATAAACCCTTTTACAAAATCGGTGTGAATCACGCCGGCTGCCTCTGGGGCTTTGGTATTTTCCTTTACTGTCCAAGCACGTGTTTCTACCTCACCAGAAGTAAAATAAGTTACTAAATTTAATAATTTATAACTAGCGGTCACCAATTTATCCAAACCAGTCTGAGACATCCCAAGTGAACGTAAATATTCTGCCGCTTCTTCTGCACTAAGCTCGGCTAATTCAGCTTCAAGCTTGGCGCTAATTTCAATCATCTCAGTGCCGGCTGGTGCGACAAATTTATTTTCACCGCTTCCACCTTCATCTACATTTACTACATAAAGCATCGGCTTCATAGTTAGCAATTGCAATTCTCTCATTATCAAAATTTCTTCTTCGTCATATTCCAATTCACGAGCTGGTTTGCCTTCTTGCAATTGAGTGTTTACTTTTTCAAGTAATTCAATCTGTTTGGCAAAATCTTTTGCCGCTACACCTTTGGCTGCTTTTTTAGTATTATCCAATCGTTTGCTTACAGTTTGCAAATCAGCCAAAGCTAACTCCAAATTAATAACATCGGCATCATCTTTTGGATCTACTTTATTATTTACATGAATCACATTGCTATCCGAAAAAGCGCGCACTACCTGAGCGATCGCGTCTACTTCACGAATATGTGATAAAAATTTATTTCCCAAACCTTGCCCTTCAGAAGCACCTTTTACTAAACCGGCAATGTCCACAAATTCAATCACAGTCGGAATAATCTTTTTAGATACCGAGGTCGTGCTTAATTTTGCCAAGCGCTGATCAGGCACTTCTACCACACCCACATTTGGATCAATAGTACAGAATGGATAATTCTGTGCCTGAGCTTGTTTGCTGCGAGTCAGAGCATTAAATAGAGTGGATTTCCCCACATTTGGTAGCCCGACGATTCCAATAGAAAATGACATAATTTGATATATAAAAAACGGTTATTAAGCCGCTTTTTTTAATTGGTGGACCTTAAGGGATTTGAACCCTTGACCTCTTCCATGCCATGGAAGCGCTCTAGCCAGCTGAGCTAAAGGCCCGTTAACGTTTTACATTATAACACAACTTAAAAAAATTTCAATACCCTAAGGAGCAGCCAAAGGCGCAGGAGCTTCAGAAACAGGGGCCAAGACCGGAGCAGGAGCTAGTGATGGATTTTGTGCTGGCGCTGATTCTACTACCGGCTCAGATGGAGTCACTATGGGAGCTGCACTTTCCAATACTGAAGTAGTAATTCCCCCTGTGGAACTCGAGCTTGCCGCAGGAACAGTTTCAGTAGTAGCACTACCTGAATTTAAATCCGGGGAAGAGTTTCCACTTTGACTATCAATTATATTATTTAAAATTTCCGGACTTACCGTTTGGTCCGTAGGTTTTCTGGTAGCCACCACAATCCAGTCAAAAGTTGCATTACTATGACCATTGTCCAATTCTTTTACTGTAAATCCTTGTGCGCTTTTTTCACTAACATAAATACCTTTACCTTCACCTGAAGTCAAAGTTATATTAATTTTAATTGGCTGTTGTTGATCAATTACTTCTTGCACATATTGATCAAACACAATTTTTACTTCACCCGATACCATTTGAGAAGAGCTGGAGAAGACAAATTCAGAATTTGGAGACTGCATTGCGTACATATCTCTATCTCCACCCGATGTACTTACACGAGTAATAAATCTACCCTGTTCATCAATTAACCACTTGTTATTTTTACCATATATCGAAGCAACATTTAGCAATTGATTGCCTTGTAAATTTAAATCACCACCACTATAAGTTAGATTACCACCAACATTTTGAACATTCAAATTATTATTTGATTGCAAACTTATTCCCTGAGCATTGGCCAATTTTTGCAAATCATTTTTTACGACTGTCAGAGCACTAGCGGCGTTATTTATCCAACCGGTTTTTACTAAGCCCATTATTTTACCAACAGTACCGTCTGGCATATCTTCCAAAGCTAAACCCACCACACTCACTGTGCGCACAGCCTCATCTTTTTGATTATCATAGCGCATGGCATAGCCTGGCAAAGAAGCAGTTACCAATAAATCACCTTTTTTAATTGGACCATTTTCGTTACTTACTTTTACCGGTACACGACCAACCATAGCCATCAAAGCAGTGTTTTCTGTTTTACCATCACCTACTACGATAGTTGGATTAGTAGAAATCACACCAGCCACTGTTTCGCTATAAGCACCATTACTACGGCGATAAGTATCAATACTATTTTGATCAACTACCACCACATCACCAGGCTCCACACTATCATCCAGAGAAATATCTACACGTTCGGCCAAGTCACCAGGAGTTCCCGGAGTACCAACCGTAGCGGAAGAAGCCTTGAAAGTTCCTACCGCATTTACATTACCATTACTACTGACAGAAAATACCGGCGTACCACCCGCGCGTAAAGATAATAAATATTTAGTGGAAGAAGAAGGAGTATTAATAGCATCAAAAATAAAAGCATTATTAGCTGAGCTGGTAACAGAAGTTTTAAAGATTGTAGTGGTAGAAAAACTCAAAGTATTTGTAACCATACCAGACATCGCAAAATCGCCATTTAACAATAAACCACCAGTTCCTACATTCAATCCATTTCTTACATATAGATTATTTCCAATATCCGCGTTTTCCCAAATTGTAAGATCATTGGTGGAGACATTACCAATATCCGCCGAACTAATATCCGCACCTTTTATATCCATAATTTTGAAACCCGCGGTTCCATTGGCCACATAAGCGTATTTACCAATTACCTTCACCGGACCACCTTCACCACTAATTGGATATGAACCTATAAGAGATCCACTGTTGGATATATCAAAAATATAAAAAGTTGAAGTATCAGTAATATAAGCATATTTTCCAGAAACATACACACCTTCAGCCGGACCATTTGTATTCATAACAAAAGAATTCAACGGGCTGGCAGGCGAAGAAATATTAATAGCAGTTACCGACTTACCACCAGTACTGGCCACATAAGCAAATCTTCCAGAAACATAAACATCACTAGAATTAACACCTGTGTTTGTCGTAGTTGTTAATATTGGATTTTTAGCATCACTTATATTCACAATGGCCAACCCTCCACCACCAGCAGTGGCCACATAAGCGTTTTTACCGTTTACATACACCCTAACTGGTGCATAGGTAGTAGTGAGAGTCGATATTAGAAGAGGCCTGCTTGGGTCTGAAACATCAATTGTTAAAAATCCATTAGATCCGGTTTCGTCGGCTACATAAGCGTATTTTCCAGAAACATACACACCGGTCGAAGCACCTGCAGTATCGTAAGAACCAACTAACGTTGGACTGGACGGATTAGTAATATCAAAAATTTCTAAACCAGAAGTACCGTCAGCTACATAGGCATATCTGCCAGAAATCTTTACATCGTACACAGTACCGGCGGTATCATAGAATCCAATTAGAACAGGACTAGACACTGTAGTAATATCAAAAATTTCTAAACCAGAAGTACCGTCAGCTACATAGGCATATCTGCCAGAAACATCCACGGCATACACAGTGCCAGTGGTATCGTAATTTCCAGCTGAAGTAGGATGCACAGGACTATCCACCCTCAAAGTACCATCATACACATACAACTTCGACTGAAGAGAGGCGGCAGCACCAATTCCTATATTTCCAGTTCCATTTATTGATAAAATATTTGGTGTACCGGTAGCGGCAATAGTAAAAATATTAGCTGTCGAAGTATTGCCCGTGAAGAGACTAAAAGGACCGTTAGATAAAATTCCTCCAGCACCTACAGTTAAAGAATTTTTAATACTTAAATTATTACCAACATTAGCATCTTCCCAAACAGTTAAATCGTTGGTGGCGACATTACCAATATCCGCCGAACTAATATCCGCACCATTTATATTTATCACAGAAAAACCCATCTCACCTGCTACCGTTGTCTTGCCGGCAACATAAGCATTATTACCAACCACTTGTAAAGTTTTAATTTGCCCGATACTTCCCGTATTAAGAGAAGTTTTTACTGTAGGATTGGTCGGGTCTGATATATCTACTACAGTTAGAAGACCCCAACTATTACCACTTCCACCAACAGTATATAAATAATTACCAGATATAAATAAATTTGTGGAACCAAAGAAAGCGGAAAAATCATTTACCGAACCTACCACCGTCGGAGAAGATGGATTCGAGACATCTACTACTTTTAACACCGATCCATTTCCTTCCACATAATAGGCATATCTTCCAGAAACTGTGATATTAGTAGTCAGGGTAGCCCCCAAGCTTAGCGAACCACCGACAACCGGACTCAACGGATTCGAAATATCTACTACGACAAATTTCCCTGAAACCGCCCCATTATATAAATATAAATAATTACCAAAAACTTTTATTTTTGTTGGCGAATCTAATTTATGACTATTTTCTGTATAATTAGTTACGACTGACATTGCCAATGGATTGGAAATGTCTACCACCATCAAGCCATTATACGTTGCGTTTACAATCGAAGCATTACCAATAAAAGCATAATTTCCAGATACATCAAAAGAAGGGTAGAAGCTTGAGTCAGTTATACTACCCACTACTGCTGGACTATACGGATTCGAAATATCAATTGCAACTAATTCTACTGAGCCCAAACTACCTGCCAAAACATAAGCATATTTTCCAGAAATTTTTACTCCTAAATTTAAATTCGTATTTAATAAACTAGAACTAAGGGTACTAATTAAAACAGGAGAAGACTTTTTAGAAACATCAAATACTAGAAATTTTCCTTCTCCGCTAACATAACCATACTTTCCAGAAATATAGATACCCCCCACAGATGACACACTGGCCACACTTACACTACCTAATAAGGTTGGGTTTATCGGATTATCTACTAATAATTCCCCTCCGTTTATATGTAATTTTGCCGCAGGAGCATTTGTTCCTAAACCCAATCTTTTATTTACACTATCCCAATAAAATTCTGAAGTATTCTGAGTTAATTTTGTGCCATCAGAAAATAACACACCTCCATTTGAGAAAGTAGTTGTGCCAGTACCGCCCAGACTAACATCCAAGCTACTAGCAGACGACCAAACACCGCCAGAAATTATTGCTACCCCAGACCACGCACTACTATCCTGACCCGTACCGCCATATACTGAGGAAATAGCATTACCATGCCAAGTGCCAGAAGTAATAGCACCATTTATAGAAATAGTTCCGTCAGCATTTACCGCCAAAATTGAACTAGTGGTATTAGTACCTGCAGAAAAAATTGTACTAGTACTAACCGCAGAAGACACACTGATTGCCAAAGCACCATTAGATAAAAGTCCACCCTGCCCTAAATTTAAACCACCATGTACCGATAGACTATTACCAATATTTACATTTTCATAAACAGATAACTCATTTGTAGCAATATTACCAATATTTGCACTACTTATATCTGCTCCCAAAAGATTGATTATACTAAAGGTACCGGCATTACTATCCCCTGTAATATAAGCATACTTCCCATCTATCGCTACTCCATAGGGACTAGACATCAAAGAATTATACACTGACCCCACTATTACGGGATTTGTAGAGCTACTAACATCTACTACATTAATACCAATAGGGGAGTTTGTCTGAACAAAAACGTACTTACCAGACATCGCAACACTAGTAACACTACCCACAGTTTTAGAACCTACCTCAATTGGGTTGGAAGGATCGGAAACATCTATTACTACCAATTTAGAGGAATTCCTAGCGCCATAATACACATACTTCCCCGATAGCGCTAAACCAATACCATAATCCATGTTTGCAGTGTGTATCGATCCAACTATAGAAGGATTATTTTTATCAGCAATGCTTATAATCACTAGCTTAGCGCTGCTCTGGTCAATCGCATAAACATAGCCTCCACGTACATACAAAGCATCTGGAAAAGTCAATGTACTAGTACTATAAACTGTCTGAATTAAATTTGGAGAAGTTGGGTTGGAAATATCTACGATACTTAAACCACTTAAAGATCCGTAGTATAAATATTTTCCTTCAACAAAAATACTATTACCAAAATTAAAATTACCACTACTAGTATTATATACTAATGTAGGATTCGAAGGATTGGAAATATCTATAATTGTAAAACCAGCATAGGCATTGGAAATATATAAATATTTTCCAGATAAAAACATTCCATTCACTGAGCTAACACTAGCATCCACAAGATGACC
>JAPLWP010000061.1 GCA_026396535.1 Candidatus Magasanikiibacteriota bacterium
CTAATTTTTGCTCCTACTTTGGTTGCTCAGGCTCAGGAAAAAGAAATAGTAAAAATTCCAGTACCATACACTTCGGAAGTCCCGCTAGGCAGCTGGGCCAAACCCTGGAACAACGCTTGTGAAGAAGCCAGTATGGTGATGGCCGAAAGTTATTATTTTGGAAATGAATCCATGAGTAAAGATGTAGCCGTTAAATACATGCTACCTTTATTTGATATTGAAAATAAAATTTTTGGCAGCAACGCCGATAGCGATGCCGCTCGCACTACCAAATTACTCAATGAATATCTATCCGTCAGTGCTGCCATCAAAAACAATCCTACTTTGACTGACATAAAAGACCAATTGCGCCAAGGCAAACCAGTGATTACTTTTCACTATGCCAAAAGCATCAAAAACCCAAACTACCGCTGGCGAGTTGGCGGATCTTATTATCACGTATTAATAATTATTGGTTTTGATGACAATACCAATGAATTTATTATCAATGATAGTGGTGATGATAAAACAGGCGCTTCTCACCGCTACTCCTACGATCTCATCATGAGCACTTTACATGATTTCAATTTTAAAAATCACCAAGCCGACGGCCCGGCTCGCGCCGTGTTTACAGATTCACGAGTATTGATAAAAGACAAAACTAGTCCGGCCGTATACTGGATCTTCCACGACACCAAATATCCGATTGCTAGCGCACAAGTATTTATCGCTCACGGCTGGAAATGGAATCAAATCAAAGTAGTAGATAGCAAAACTATTCAAAAATTCAAGACCGGAGCATTGATACAATCTTGACAAACGGCCTAAAATATAGTTAAATTGAGTGAAATTATATACTCCGAGATCGTCTAATGGTAGGACAGTAGTCTCTGAAGCTGCTTATCTTGGTTCGAATACAAGTCTCGGAACAAGCCAAACACCCCAAACTAATTGGGGTGTTTTTTTGTGCTAATCTATCAACATCCCGGCACTTCCCTTATATAGGCGGTATGCTATAATACCTCTTGTTGTTTTATACACATTTCTATGTCTGGAATCCTCATTGATGGCAAAGCAGTGGCCGAAAAAATAAATCTCCGAACAATCGAAATAGTAAAAAAATTAAAAAAGAAAAAAATCACACCTCGTCTCGAGGTTATTTTGGTTGGCGACGATAAACCATCACAGACTTACGTAAGTAAAAAAGGCGACGCTGCCAAAAAAGTTGGTATTGATTTTCAGCTCCATGTCATGCCTGGTAAAACCAGCATGAAAACTTTAATCACTAAAATTAATAAAATTCAAAGCAACAAAAAACTTTCGGGATTGATCGTGCAGTTGCCTTTACCGGAACATTTATATGTACCGGAAGTTCTCAATACTATCCGACCAGAAATTGATGTAGACTGCCTCACCGATGCCAATATTGGCAGATTAGTGATGAAAACAAATTTTCTTACTCCTCCTACTCCAGCGGCGGCGGTTGCTATTTTACATGATCTGAAAGTAGAGATGAGTGGAAAAAATATCACTATTATTGGCATGGGCGCACTCGTGGGCAAGCCGATGGCTATTATGATGATTAATGAAGGTGCTAGCGTCACTACTATAAATAGCCGCACTAAAAACACCAAAGAAAAATGTTTAAACGCCGACATTATTGTGACCGGAGTTGGTCACAAAGATGTCTTACGTGGCGATATGGTCAAAAAAGGTGCGATAGTTATTGATACCGGGGTGTGTTTTGTGGATGGCAAGATGTACGGGGATGTAAATGTGGCTGAAGTCGCCAAAAAAGCGGCATACGTCACACCGACTCCAGGCGGAGTTGGGCCAAACACTGTCGCTCGCCTACTCTACAACACCGCTTTGTGCGCGCAGAAAAAAATTACTAAAAAATAATCTACTACATATGGACCGCCAAGTTACCGTAATCGTGGGAGCGCAGTGGGGAGATGAAGGCAAAGGAAAAGTAACTGATTTTTTTGCAGGCG
>JAPLWP010000046.1 GCA_026396535.1 Candidatus Magasanikiibacteriota bacterium
CTAGATTTTTTACTTGCCAATTAGAAACTTTAATTTTTGTTGGATTTAAATAATAAGTTTTATTATTTTTGTTTAAAAACAGAGTACTGCTAATCACACTCATCTGCTCAGGCTGGCCAGCTATATCTTGAAACTGCAATACTGCAGCTGAATTGCCGACAGTCGGAGCCGTAATTACTTTAGCATTATTAATTTCTTGCGTTACTACCTGAATAATTTGAGCACCCTGCTGTTCTATCATAGAGATAGTTTGATTTTTTACACGCGATTGAATTAACAAGGCGACAAGCGCCACAATCGATAACAAAATAGCACTAGCCACAAAAACATACAGAAGTAATTCCAGCAGAGTAAATCCTTGATTGTTATTTTGGATATTGCGCATAATTTTATGGACAAAATTCAGTGCTAGTCCCGGTACTACTAGCAGTACGCCAATCAGTAAATAAGGTTGAAAAAGAAACATTTATACTGTTTGATCCAGCTTGTGTCCATTGCACTTTGGAGGTAACTTTTTTTATCTGAGAATTTATATCTACCACACTAATAGTACGTGTAAAAATATCCGTGACATCAGGTTGAGCTACCAAACCCCACTGACCGCTAGATGACAAACCAAAATTTCCGACGGTTAGGTTGGTAAAATTTTGATCACGAATACTGCGGGCCGCTTCTAGCCCTTCTTGGGCCAAAAAAATCGCTCTGTCTCTTTGGCCAGCGCGAATAGTACTTTGCTGACCATAGGTTAAAATTCCTAAAAAAATCAAAGACAACAGTGCGAGAAGCCCGCTAGCCAATACTATCTCTACCAGAGAAAAACCTTGGTGATTTTTTATAATTTTTATCATAGGCCCACAATACCAAGTTCATTGATAGATACATTTTTCTGCCGACCGTCCTGATGAATTATCATTACGGTACCAGAAGCAGCCGTCCAACCAGAAAATTTATTAAATATAACTTCGTTTAATCCGGATAATTTTACAGTTGCTGATAATTTATAATTTTCATCCAAATTTTGATCGCGCGAGGCAAAATTATTTCCTTTAAAAACCGTAATGGTGCTACTGACCATTTCCACTCCCCAATCCGAATCCCCATCTACTGCCTGCGCATGTATTTGTCCACGACGCAAAATATCTGCCACCGTAGTCGCCGCAATCGCCACTTCATTTTCTGACTGCAAAGACAGATACATCGGAGCAGCAATACCGGCAAGCAAACTGATCAATGCTACTGATAATAATAATTCCAAAAGTGTAAAGCCATTTTTTTTCGAAAATGGCTTGGACACTAATACAGATTTTTTCTGCAAAAAAGATTGCATATTATGGACTAATAGTGGAAGCTGTTTTTACATATTGGGCACTTACCCACCCCAACTGATCCGGACCTAAAATTATCTGATACCAGCCATCTTGACGATCAGTGTATTTAAATTGCTCCCCAGCTAGTGCTTTACGAATAAGCTCTGATTTAGAAGATGAAGCCATGCGAATATTTACATAACCCAAAGAAGTAGAGGCAACTTCTAGCATACCAGGACCAAGTGATTGTGTAGTAGGCGGAAGCACTGGCAAAGCTGGACTAGAAGTATTGATAAGTAAAGTGCTAGAAGGCGTGCTAGTGGCTGATCCTTTTGGTCCAATAATAATCACCGAACTAGTAGATAGTGTACTGCTAGTCATAATAGGCTCTACAACTACCGGAACTGCCGAAGATTTAACAGGAGCAGATTGTGAAGACGCTGATGAATTTGAACCAGCATCATTTTTGCTACTAAGACCGCCTACTAAACTATATATAGGTAAAATTACAGCCAATGCTACGGCCACTACCCCAAGCCAAACTACCACCAACAACAATGGCTCCAAAATTACACTAAGATTTTTGGTAGTTAATTCAGTTTTAGCTTCAAAAGTTTCGCTGATATTTATAAAAATTCTGGAAAGCGCACCTGACTTCTCCCCTGCCGAAATTAAACTCTGAATCGGAGTCGGAATATATTTTTATATTTATTTATTACTTTTAAAACTTTCTTCAAAAGATTTTCCTTCTTCTACTTGATCATGTAAATAGCCATAAATTTTCCCGTAAGATCTCAAAGTACCAGAATCTTTGAGTGAGGACAGTGCTTGCAATACTGGCAAACCGGAATTGAGTAATGTGCCCATGATATATCCAAATCTAGCCAACTCCGCTTCGCGAATTAAATTTTTAATACCTGGGATTAAAAATAATAACCATTGGCCGATAAATTTTGTTTTGGAAAAAACAAATAAAAAATATAAAATTAAAAACAACCCAACCAAAAATGAAGGTACTACTATCGCGCCATATTTAGCCAAAAAGGCACCGAAGCTCATTAACACTCTGGTAACTAAGGGAAGCTTCAAATTTAACTGACCAAATACACTAGCCAAACGCGGCAAAATAAACCAGGCAATACCAATACCCACTACCATTGCAATCGCCATCACAAATACCGGATACATCATGGCCGCACGAATTTTGGATTGGAACGATCTGGTCTTAGACTGTTGGGTCACCACCACACCCAAACTCTCGTGCAATCTACCGCTGTCTTCGCCAATTTTTATTAAAGCAATAATATGGGGTGGTAGAATCCCAGTTTTACCTAAAGCATTTGATAGACTAAAACCAGAGCTAATATCCTCTACCAGACCATCTATAATATTGAGAAGTTTGGTCGATTTTACTTCGGATTTAATAGCTTCAAGCGATTCAATAATATCCATACCCGAAGCTAAAAGCATCGCCAAATTTTCAATAAAATATTCTTTTTCTTCATTAAAACCAAAACTAAAAGCTAGAATAGATGGCTTTTTAGCTTTTGGATCTTTTTGGTTATCTAAATTTTTATCCGAGCTCATGGGTAAAAAATTTTAAAATTTTGGTCCATCTTCAAATAATGTGACTGATCCTTGGGCGCGAGCAATTTTCCAAATTTGAGCAGTCGACGGATTTTTCAAAATTAATTCTTCTAACTCCGGAGTGACTTCAATAAATTCATAGATAGCGGTGCGGCCTTTAAAGCCTGTGTGTCCGCAACTTTCACAACCCTTACCCTGATACAGTACAATATGTTTACCGGTAAAATATTTAGAAGCGTCTTCAGAAATATTTTTCTTGATTTCTTCTTTGGAAGAATTCACACTATAGCGACATTTATCACAAATTTTACGCACCAAACGCTGAGCAATAAGCACTTCAAGAGTGGAGGCCAATAAAAATGGTTCAATACCCATATCCAGCAAACGTGGCACAGCGGTCGCGGCATCATTGGCATGAAAGGTAGACAATAATAAGTGGCCGGTCAAAGCAGCGTTCACAGCTGTCTCAGCGGTTTCTTTATCACGAATTTCACCTACCAAAATAATATCCGGATCTTGGCGTACAATTGAGCGCAGACCTTTGGCAAAGGTGAGATTGGTCTGAGCATTTACCTGAATTTGGTTAATGCCAGGCATTTTATATTCTACCGGATCTTCGATAGTAGTAATATTTACATCCGGACTATTTAATAGTTTTAAAAGCGCATATAGAGAAGTGGTCTTACCAGAGCCGGTAGGACCGGTGACCAAAATCATACCAAATGGTTTGTTGGAAGCAGTCAATAATAATTTTTGATCATGTTCAGACAAACCCAAATCCGCAAAAGAAAAACTACGAACATATTGCGACAATAAACGAATAACCACTTTTTCACCGTTTAAAGTAGGCAAAATGGAAATACGCATATCGAGCGATTTATCGCCTTTTACCTGACGGATCGCACCGTCTTGAGCGGAAAAATGTTCATCAATTGGCAACATCGCCTGCACTTTGATACGGTTCAAAATATTTCCATAATATTCTTTTGGTATACGACCCGCTTCTTGCATCACACCATCAATACGAAAACGAACAATCACTTCTTTGTCCTGGGGCTCGATATGAATATCAGAAGCGCGGTAAGCCGAAGCGTCATCTACAATCTGTTCAATAATTTCAGGCGCAATACGTTTTTGCTGTTTAATAATATCACTATTATCAGATTCAGCTATAGCTTGGCCAAGCAAGTCTTTATTGATGATTTCTTGAGATAATAAATAATCCAAAAATTTACCTTCCTCCCCTTTGGTGGCGGCTTCCGCTTTTTTCACATCATCATCCGTAATATAATTTCCTTGCAACAAAACCTCTTTTATTTTTTTGTCTTCTATTTTCATAATGACTTAATCGGCTATTAAAGTAGCAACGACATAATCCACGATTTTATTGATAGAGGTATCGGATTTTACAAAATACCATTTGGCTCCAAGTGACTTGGCTTTTTGAGCATCGTCATCTTGACCCAAATTCGAAGCGATAATTACCGGCGTATTGTCTTTTTTTTCTTTGAGAGATTTTAGAACTTCAAAACCATCCATCTTTGGCATCATGAGATCAAGTAAAATCAGATCAAATTTTTCTTTTTTAATTGCTTCCCAAGCGGCCAAGCCATCATTTACTACTTTGGTCTCAAATCCACTATGATTTAATTTGAGTTCCAAAGCTCTTGCCATCGGCTTCTCATCTTCAGCAATTAAAATTTTCTTTAATTTCTTTTCGCCAGCCATAATAATTTTGATTAGTTATATTATAGCATAATTTAAACTTTTCCACAAAATAGAACAAACAAAAATCCCCTGAATTATTCAGAGGATTTTAGATTTCACTAAATTTTTACAACACGATGCTTATTAGTTTGCCTTTGACGTAAATTACTTTCTTTGGCTGCGCGCCTTCGAGCCATTTTTGAATTTTTTCACTAGAAAGAGCCATCTTTTTGGCTTCTTCTTCGTTGATATCAGCTGAGACTACCAAAGTATCGCGCAATTTACCATTCACCTGCACTGCCAAAGTAATTTCTTCATCTTTGGCCAGCTCGGCATCGTATTTTGGCCAAGCGGATTCAAAGATACTTTCACTGTTACCCAATTCATTCCACAATTCTTCAGTCATATGTGGTGCAAATGGAGATAGTAGTTTGAGCAGTACACTAAAATCTTCTTTACTGATTGCCTCTACCTTACCCATTTCATTGGAAAGCTGCATCATAGAAGAAATAGCGGTATTGAAACGCATAGCTTCAATATCTTCTGAAACTTTTTTAATAGTTTGATGAAGTTGAGCGGTTAATTTTTTGTCCATGGCAGCTGTTTCAGAAATTTTTTCATTTAGCGCCCACACTCTTTCCAAAAATCTACGTACACCAACCACACCTTTGGTACTCCAAGCACAAGGCTGGTCAAACGGACCCATAAACATTTCATATAGACGCATCGCATCCGCACCGTATTCTTCTACGACTTCGTCTGGATTTATCACATTGTTCCAGCGCTTACTCATCTTGCGACCATCTTCAGCCAAAATCAGACCAACGTTTTGCAAACGAGTAAACGGCTCTTCATTGGCCACCGCGCCAATATCAAATAAAAATTTGTGCCAGAAACGAGCATAGATCAAATGGCGGGTAGCATGTTCAGCACCACCAACATAGAGATCAATCGGATTCCAATAATTTATTTTATTTTTATCCCAATCATAATTTCCCTCCGCGTCTTTTGGCATAGTGTAGGCCAAATAATACCAACAACTGCCGGCCCATTGTGGCATAGTATTGGTTTCACGTTTGGCTGGACCGCCACATTGCGGACAGGCAGTATTTACCCAATCCGTAATCGTAGCTAGAGGTGATTCCCCAGTACCACTTGGTTCATAATTTTTTACTTTCGGCAATTCTAGCGGCAGCTGATCTTCCGGCACCGCTACCCACCCATCTTTTTCACAATGGATCAAAGGCATCGGCTCGCCCCAGTAGCGCTGACGAGAAAATACCCAGTCGCGTAATTTATATTGTACTTTTTTTTCACCCAACCCTTTAGCTTCCAAATATTCAATCATTTTTATTTTTGCCTCTTTGGTTGGCAAGTTGTTTAGAAAATCACTATTCACAGCACTTCCTTCACTAGTAAACGGTTTTTCATTCACATCATTATCACACGATACTACAGCCAAAATTGGTAAATTGTATTTTTTGGCAAATTCCCAATCACGCTCATCGTGCCCCGGCACAGCCATAATAGCGCCGGTACCATATCCATACAAAACATAGTCCGCCACAAACACTGGCAATTCAGATCCGTTCAGTGGATTAATAGCTTTTACACTTTTCAATTCCACGCCATTTTTTTCTTTTTGTAATTCAGTACGCTCTAGATCACTTTTACTTTTCGCTTGATCCAAATAATCTTGCACTTCTTTTTGGTTAGAAATTTTTTCCAAATTCTGTGCAACCAATGGATGCTCCGGAGCTACTACCATATAGGTAGCACCAAATAGCGTATCTGGACGAGTAGTAAAGATTTTTAAAATTTCTTCACTGTCTTTTATTTTAAAATCTACCAAAGCACCTTCACTTCGGCCAATCCAATCACTCTGCATTTTTTTAATATGTTCCGGCCAGAGCGGCAATTTATCCAAACCATCCAATAATTTTTCAGCGTAATCGGTAATTTTCAAAACCCACTGACGCATTGGCTTGCGCTCAATTTCACTACCGCAGCGTTCACAGCGACCATTGTCCAAATCTTCATTAGCCAATCCAGTCTGACAACTAGGACACCAGTTGATTGGCGCAAAAGATTCATAGGCCAAACCTTTTTTAAATAACTGCAAAAAAATCCACTGTGTCCATTTATAATATTTTGGATCAGTAGTATTCACTTCCCTATCCCAATCATAAGTGAAACCCAACAATCCTAATTGCTTTTTAAAAGTCGCTACATTTTCCGCGGTGGCTTGCGCTGGATGAACTTTATTTTTTATCGCATAATTTTCAGCCGGCAAACCAAAAGCATCCCAACCCATTGGATGGAGCACATTGTAACCCTGCATCATTTTCATGCGACCTACAATATCGGTGGCGATATAGCCTTTTGGATGACCAACATGCAGGCCAGCACCGGACGGATACGGAAACATATCCAAAACATAATACTTTGGCTTTCCGGATTCTTCTTTGGTTTTATAAATTCCGGTCTTTTCCCAGGTTTTCTTCCATTTCTTCTCTACCTCTTTATGGTTGTATTGCTTCATAATAATTCAAAAATATATAGGTAATCTACAGGAAAAACAGAAATAAATCAATTATTATACAAAAGAAGATGACCGCCGGCGAATTGCCGGCGGTCTGATCCACCAAAGTCACCAACAATCGTCACGAAGACGAGGTCGGCAGACCAATCAAGCCGCTCGCCCCAGAGGCTTGTCCCCCGATGATTGGGCGGAACGTTTCAGCCATTGATAATAGCGCTTGGACAATTCCAAGGCTTTCAAACTTGGAGCAAGTGGATTCACTTGCGGAAGACCTTTACGCAACCGCTTTTTTTCAGCTGCGATGGCCCTATTACAACGTGCGATAGCCCGATCACAATCAACAACCTGTTGATTGACTGACGCTGGATACTTCTTTTTCATCTACCCCTCCGAGAAAAATTACTTTTATAGTAATATCCGACCAAAAATTTGTCAATTAAAAAATCCCGACTAATTCGGGATTTTTATTTCTGACAATTTGGACAATAATGCGTCCCCCGTCCCGCGTGCTTTATTTTTAATATTATACTTTTACATTTTTTACACTTCTCACCATCACGTCCATAGACTTTTAGAAAATTAATATGACTGCCGGTGCGCCCATCACTATCTACATAATTATTAAAAGTAGTGCCACGATTTTCTATGGAAACTTTTAATACTTGAGCCACCATTTCAAAAAGTTTTTTAAGTTCGGCTTGGGATAGATCCGAGGCTTTTCTCATTGGCAAAATTTTTGCCTCAAAACAAGCTTCGTCGGCATAGATATTACCGATACCGGAAATCAATTTTTGATTGAGCAATAGTGCTTTGACATTAGTCTGGCGCTTCTGAAATAATTTGGCAAAATCTTCAAATATGTAGTCTGAAGTTAGCGGCTCTATGCCGAAATTATTTTTTACAATTTTTTCTTTCTCTTTTGTAGACACCAATTTTATATATCCAAATCGGCGCAGATCATTAAAAAAGAGTTGCCCGCCGTCACTAAAATTAAAAATTACGCGCGTGAATTTATTTGGCACATTCGTATTCATAGCAGTCTGGCTATGTCCTCCAGCCAATACCCTATCTTTATTGCGATAAATCAGCTGGCCGGTCATTTTCAGATGCACCAGCATATATCCGTATTTACCAGACTTGTCCAAAGCAAACATGAGCAACTTGCCCCGACGCTCAATGTGACTAAAATTATTTCCAACCAAAACTTTCAAAAACTCCGCGCTTTTATTATGAACACTTTTTGTAGCCAAAATTTTTATATCTTTAATTTTTTTGGTAGAAATCTTTTTTTCCAAATCACGACGAATAGTTTCTACCTCTGGCAACTCCGGCATACTATATTTTAATCTTAGCCGCCACTCTTTCAACCGCTTTCACAAAAGCAGCCGTGCGCATCGGCACGTTGTATTTTTCTTTTGTTTCCCACACTTCATTGAAGGCATCTACCATGATTGGTTTTAATTTTGCCAATACTTCCTCTTCACTCCATTTAAGGTTTTTTACATTTTGCTCCCATTCAAAACAGCTTACAGTCACACCGCCGGCATTGGCCAAAACATCCGGCACTACTATCACACCATTTTGACTCAAAATTTCATCGGCTTCCGGAGTAGTTGGTCCATTAGCCAATTCTACGATAGCTTTAGCTTTGATATTGGCGGCGTTGTCTATTGTAATTTGATTTTCCATAGCGGAGGGTACCAAAATATCCACTGCCAATTCCAATAATTCAGCGTTGGATACTTTTTGCACTCCTTCAATTCCGGTGAGAGTTCCAGTTTTTTCTTTATGAGCAAAAACTGTATCCAAGTCCAAACCATCTGGATTATATACGCCGCCTTTGCTGTCACTGAGTGCTACTACTTTAAAACCATCGGCTGCGAGTAATTTGGCCATGAAACCACCGACATTACCCATGCCTTGAATAGCCACTTTAGTTTCGGCCGCACGCCAGTTCATTTTATCCATCAATTCACGAGTAACATATACGCCGCCTTGAGCTGTAGCTTGTTCACGACCTTCGCTACCACCGTCGGCAATAGCTTTACCAGTAATTACACCCGGATCACTGTGACCTACTAATTTTTCATATTCATCGCGCATCCAGCCCATAATTTTTGGAGTGGTATACATATCCGGTGCTGGCACATCTTTGTCCGAACCAATTTCACGCCAAATTTTGCGAATATATTCACGAGACATTCTTTCTGTTTCACCTTCGGATAATTTTTTTGAATCAACAATAATGCCACCCTTACCACCACCCATTGGAATATTTACGGTAGCACATTTAATCATCATCCAGAAAGACAAAGCACGCACTTCGTCGAGTGATACATTTTCATGATAGCGGATACCGCCTTTGTATGGACCTAGAGCATCATTATACTGACTTCTAAAGCCGGTAAATACTTTTACCTCTCCATCATCCATACGCACCGGCACCGACACGGTGAGCACGCGATCTGGACGCTGTAAAATAGCATGAATATTTTTATCCAAATTCATTATATTGGCGGCCTTTTCTAGCTGTTTGAGTGCATTTTCAAAAGGATTTTGCATAGGTTAAATATTAAATTATTGGATTAATGATACACCTATAGATAAGACAAGTCAAAGACTAAAAGGTTTCAATAAAAAAAGACCATTTTGCAATGGTCTTTTAAAAAATTCTTAAGGATTTTCTACAGGCAATACCTGACCTTTATCCACTATCCAAAAACTTCCGCCAGATTCTACAACGTCACCGTTTGGAGCTTTGATACCAAAGGAGAATGTATGTTCACCGATGTCAGCTTTTTTGAACGCCGGCAGTAATCTGCCGCTCGAAGAAGTTTTGGCACCTGGATTTGTATTTGGTCCAAAAGTTGCCATATCCATCAATTCTTCATCATCCACCGCTACATCCATAAAGTAAACTTGATTCTTGTAATCAATGGAATTGCCGTTGGCGATGTATACCAAAATATTTTGCTTTTTACCAACTTCTGTTTGGTAGCTATTCATAGAAACACGAATTTTGTCATACCAAGCGCCGTATTGATTCTTATCACCATCCACTACTTCAAATTTACCCCACGGTTCGGAAGTGGCACCATTTTTAGCGGTAATCAAAAAAGAAAAGGAATGTTCACCGATTTGATCGTCGCCAAAAGTACCAATCTCACCGCTACAAGTGACTACTGATCCACAGGTCTTCACTACATTACCATCCATTTTTATCTGGGTCTTTTTGATAGTACTAGCATTGGAAAGTTTTATACTAACAAAAAATTTATCATTCTTCATCACATGAGGATTGCCGGTAGTAATATTCTGATATTTCGGCGGAGTTTTTTTGATCGGAGCGGCCAAAGCATTTTGAGCCAAAAATAAACTAAATACTGCCGTTACCACTAATAAACTTTTAAAATATTTTTTCATAAATTATATTAA
>JAPLWP010000025.1 GCA_026396535.1 Candidatus Magasanikiibacteriota bacterium
ATCGTCTTTGCTAATTTTGTATTCAAAATTTGGATAGGTGCGAATTGGATAAGCGTCGGCATCAGATAAACGGAATTCTACCGCCAACATATGATGAGTGGAATTTGGAAAAGAATTCGGTACCATGTCTACATAGTCCTCTATTTCAGTAATTTCTGATTCTGGATACTGAGCATACACAGCTGCTTCTACCAGATCACGAAATTCTGCTTCAGTGCGAATTAGAAACTGAATATATCCCTCAATAGAGATAATTTCAAAACTAAAATATTTTTGTTTTTTTCCATCCCAATATTTTTGTTTAATACTAATACTGGTTTTGGCACCACTCAAATGCGCGAAAATTTGCTCTACTGCTTTTGGAGATTGGATATAAAGTGGCGGCACATCCACAGCCAATACCATCCATTGCCACTTGGCCGTATATTTTTCTCCGCGATAGTTCGCCCAAAAATGAGCGCCCATATAAAAAAATACCAAAGCCAAAGCAGCCCAACCAACAATAATAAAAACATACCACACGATAGTAGCGGGCGGCTGAGACATTATCCAATTCCAAAGATCCCAATTAATGGTAAAACCAAAAACGGAAAAAAAAGAAAAATCACTCATAGCCTAAGCGTCTATAATTTTATATACTCCGCCATAGATAATAGCTAGACCAAAGGCGGTCCACCACCAACCATGGGTACCGGAAGCATAGCCAGATATATAGGCAAGTGTCGCCACTGCGGTAGCCAAAAAAGCCACCAAATGACGAGTACCTCCCCCACCACCATGACCAGACATATTTTATCAATTAAATATACAAATATTATACCATAAAAATAAAAAATCCGCACTCTGTGAATGCGGATTTTCAGCAAAATTTATTATTTCTTTTTATTCTGATATTTATCTACGTAAGCAAGCAATGGGCTGGCCACAAAGATAGAAGAATAAGCACCCGAAGCAATACCCACAAGCAAAGCCAAGGCAAAGTTGTGAATACTAGATCCGCCAAGCAAATACAAAGCGGTCAAAGGAATCATAGTAATCAAAGTGGTGTTGATAGAGCGCATCAAAGTTTCAATGAGACCGATATCTACCATTTCACTGAAATTACCACTGCGGCGGTGCAAAAGATTTTCGCGAATACGGTCATATACTACGATAGTATCCTGCACGGAATAACCCATAACAGTCAGAAGAGCCACCACAAAACCAATATCTACTTCTACATTGTGGAAGTGTCCCAAGAAAGCAAATACACCTACTACGAGCACCACATCATGCATAGCGGCGATGATAGCGGTCACACCGTATTTCCAACTAGCTACCGGGAAAGATACACCACGGAAAGCATAAGCCACAAAAGCGACGATGCTGAACACTACCAAGATTACAGCAATAATAGAGCGCTGACGGAGCTGACTGCTCACAGCGGCGCCGATAGTTTCAAACTGATCTTCGTTTACTTTGTTGTCTTTAGTTTCGAATTTAGCGCGCAAACCTTTGAGTACAGTTTGGTGCTGATTTTCATCCAAGAAAGCAGTGCGGATAATTAATTTGTTGTCGTTGGTTTTTTGAATCAAAACATTTTCTTGACCCAAAGATTTCATAGTAGTTGCAACAGTATTATTGTCTGGCACAGCTCCACTAAAACTAACTTCTAGCAATGAACCGCCGGTAAAATCAATACTTGGTTTAAGTCCCCACACAAACAGAGAGGCAAAACTAATAATGGTTACTGCAGTACTTACAGCCAATAAATATTTGGCGTATTTAACAAAAGGTATCATAGGATTATTTATTATTTTCTTCGCCCTTGTAACCCAAGAAAAGCATATTGCCTTTTTCATTAAACCATTTGAACACCAGGCGTGACATGGCGCGAGTGGCCACGATAGCGGTGAACAAACTGAACAACACACCGATAGCCAAGGTCACAGCAAAGCCCTGTACAAAGCCGGTACCAAACCATACCAAGAACACACAGCTCACCAAAGTGGCGATATGACCATCACGAATAGACGGCCAGCTGCGACGGAAAGATTCTTCCGAAGCAGTGTGTAAATTTTTGCCGGCATGCAATTCTTCTTTGAGACGCTCGAACACCAGCACATTCGTATCCACGGCCATACCGATAGATAGAATAAAACCAGCAATACCAGACAGAGTCAAAGTTACGCCCACCAATTTGAAAGTAGCCAAACTGAGAAGCGCATAAACTACTAGAGAGAATACGGAAAGTAAGCCTGGGAAACGATAATAGACAACCATGAAAATCATCACACCAAGCAAACCAATCAAACCAGCGTGGAAACTTTTGGTCAAAGAGTCGCTACCCAATGTAGCGTCTACTTTTTGCTGACTGATTAATTCGACAGGTACCGGTAAAGCACCCGAGTTGAGACGTTGAGAAAGTTGTTTAGCCTGTTGCAAAGTAAACCCACCAGAGATCACGGCACTGCCGGTCAAAATTGGTTCATTTACTTTTGGAATACTAATTGGTTCACCGTCCAAGAAAATTGCGACTGGTTTACCAACATTGCGACCAGTGATATCAGCAAATAATTTTGTACCAGCGTCGTCAAAATTCAAACTTACTTGAGTCTGACCGGTACGAGTATCCTGAGTTACTTCAGCGCGTTTGAGCTGTTTACCAGAAAGACCAGTAGTTTTCCAATCTTCAGTGGCTGGCACAATATCAGTTTTCTGTTCAATTTTTACAAAAATTCTAGCTACCTGATATTCTTTGGCGAAGTCTTCGCCTTTTTTAAATATCAAGTGATAACCAAATTGAGTTTCAACTGGGGCGGAAATACTGCCCACCTGAGCATCCCAAACTGCTTTTTCAAATTCCGGTACCATTGCGCCTTTACCAAAAGTACCAAGATCACCACCGCTAGTAGCGGCACCTGGTTCGGTAGAATATTTTTGGCCAATTCAGTAAAATTAGCAGCTGTAGCTTGAGCTTTGATTTCCTGAATTTTTTTCAAAGCATCTTCTTTAGTGAGGTATTGAGGATTGGTACAACCGGTAGCACCTTTATAACATAACAAGATGTGAGCGGCAGAAACTTCTTTTTCACCGGAACGTTCAGAAATTCTTTTGACGATATTTAAACCATCAAAACTTTTTACCAAACTAGTGCTATATTCTCCATCTTTGTGAGCTTTGGCCCAAGTATACAATTCTGGATAAACTTTCGCAGCAATAAAACCAAGATTACCGCCATTATTTTTGCTGGCAGCGTCTTCAGTATATTTATTTACTACAGTAGCAAAGTCAGCTCCACTTTTTACTTCTTTGAGAGCGACGTTGGCTTTGGTAGTAGCTTTCGCGTTGAATTCATCCAATTGTTTTTGTTCTTCTTTGGTGAGGTCGCGAGGTGGCTGATCGTTCTGTTCTTTGAATTCCAATACTGGAGTTTCGCCGATCATTTTGATAGCAGTGTTTACATCCGTGACACCTGGCAATTCTACGATGATACGATAATCATTTCCAACCTTGGTGGTTTGCACCAATGGTTCGGCGACGCCAAGACCACCACGAACGCGGCGCTCAATAACATCACGCACGCCTTCTACTGCATCTGGCTTGTCGGCATCTGGCACCTGACGAGTATCGGTCTGGTATACCAAATGAGCCCCACCCTGGAGATCTAGGCCTAAATTGAAACCATGTTCAGGTAAACGAGGTACGCCAAAATTAGTCTTGTTGTTGAGCCAATCGATGCCTTTGTTGGCATAAACCGGAGACACAATCACGGCACAAACTACCAATAAAATTCCGATCCATCCAACCCTCCATTTAATCTGCGATCTAGTCAAAGTGACAGTCGGCTTCAAATTCTTAGCCATAAATTAGTTAAAATTAATGATTTTATTAATCAATTTAAGTAGAGCGATTTTACCCTTTTTTCAGGTTTTTGGCAAGTGGATAAATCAGGGGTGTTATGGCTAGCTATAAACAAAAAACTGGCCTTTTGGACCAGCTTTTATTTTATGAATTTAAACCTGGGCACTAGTTCTTCGCCTACTTCCACATTTTCTTCAAACATTTTCAGCGGACGCACCCACAAACTGCCATTATCATAAAGAGCTTTGTAAACTACCATCTCTTCTAGAGTTTCACTATGCTTGGCGATGCCGACTACTTCGTAGTCATTGCCTTTGTAGTGATGATAAATTCCAGGCGTAATCATATTTTTATTTATTATCAATTTATAATAACAGATAAATATATTTGGATCAAATATAAAAATAAAAAAACATACACCCTATTCTATCTCCAAAATATTTTAGAAATAAAATAGGTTGGTGTATGATTTTTATACCACTCCCACCGCCCCTCTTGGGGCGGGAGCGCGAATTCACCTCCTAAGTTTTGGTCCGAAACTCTTCCAGCAGACGCGCCAATCGCGTCTTGTAAGAAGACGGCACTTGATCCTGATGCCAGAGGATGGCCTGAAGCGGACGATTGCGAGCGCCCCTGCACCCGAAATCAATCTGCCCCAACTTCCTACCCCGGTGCATCCGACTAGAAAACCAGGATTCCGTCACGTTGCGTTTCATGACGCATTCATGAAGACTCGGATAATCCACATCCTGTCCCTTGGACAGAATATAGAGATCGCCGAGGATGGGAGAACAGCGAAAATCGGGATGAGTGAACCAGAACTCGACCCATTTGGGGTCGGCCTTGATCGGCGGACTACGCACGGCCGTCTCCACAGCAGACTTCTCCTTGTTGTCCTTGAGACCAGTCTTCTTCTTGTTGCCGGTGGCACTACGATCCACGTCTTTCTGGACCGCCACCTTGCCACTTTCCGACACGACGTCATAGACATCACGAAGCCGACTGTTGGCGATCTCTTCCGGAGACAGGGACCGCAGATGGCCATCCTGAAGAAGGATCTTCACCCAGTACTGTCCATCCTGAACAATTTCCAGAGCCTCCAAATGAGTGGCACTGATACGCACCAAACCCAGACTGCGGATCCGTTCAATCACCTCGCTAGAGGCGACAACAGAATCTTCCGTGTGGATTTCCATGACTCACATCTAAGATGCCGCAGGATTGCAGCTAGGGTAAGACTATCTGAAAAATTCAGACTGGTCAATTCTTTAGTAATAATAAAAAGAGCCTCATTCCTAAGACTCTTTAGAGATTTTTTAAATTTTATGCCCCGTGACACTTCTTATATTTTTTTCCACTTCCACACGGACACAAATCATTGCGTCCTACCTTATCCCCTTCTTCATTTTTAATTTTACCGGTATCAGCGATTTTATTTTCAGTTTCTGGACCACTATATACCAAATTCTTTTTCTCATTTTTTTCTTCAGCGATCTGGATACCAATATTTATTTTGAAAATATTATATACCACATCATGAGAAATCGCGGACAACAAACTATTGAACATGTGGTAGGTCTCGCGTTTATATTCTACCAGAGGATCACGCTGACCATAGCCGCGCAGACCAATACCGGCACGTAGATAATCTACAGCGACAAGATGATCAATCCATAGACCATCAGTAGCGCGTAAAAGAATTTGTTTTTCTATCTCAGCCTGAATTGCCTGATTATTAATTTTTTCTACTAATATTTTCTGATATTTTTCTTTGGCCAAATTGGTAAGCAACTCAATAATACGAGTACGCTCTTCTATTGCTTCCATTTTTTCTGTGCCATGTTCACCTAGTCCCAATATTTTATTTTTTTCTTCTTCGGTCAAAGGGTAAATAGTACCTACACTATCTACAAGTTCTTTCATCTCCCAAACATTTTTATCTTCAGCGTTGGTATGGAAAGAAATAAGTTGTTCAATTTCATTTTCAGTCATTTCCAAAATCAAACCTTGCAAAGTTTTTTCACCTTCGGCCAATTGATTATTTTTTTGTTTTTCAAAAGTTTCCAAAATCTGACGACGGCGAGAGTAAATTACTTCGCGATGACGATTGAGCACGTCATCGTATTCGAGCAAATGCTTACGAGAATCAAAATGGAATCCTTCTACTTTTTTCTGAGCGGATTCAATAATACGAGTGATAGAAGCCTGCTCTATCGGCATATCATCAGGCACGCGCAATGTCTGCATTACACTCTTGATACGATCACCGGCAAAAATACGCATCAAATCATCGTCGGTAGAAAGATAAAATTGAGTTTCACCCGGATCCCCTTGGCGACCAGCGCGACCACGCAGCTGATTGTCGATACGACGACTTTCGTGACGCTCGGTACCAATCACAAACAAACCACCGTTGGAGCGAACTTTTTCGGCTTCTTCTTTTACTGGTGGATTGCCGCCTAAAATAATATCAACACCACGACCAGCCATGTTGGTAGCTATAGTCACTGCACCGGCATGACCGGCTTGAGCGATAATTTCACCTTCACGTTCGTGATTTTTTGCATTCAAAATTTGATGTTTAATTCCTTCACGTTCCAAATATAAACTTAGAGCTTCGTTTTTTTCTACCGAAACAGTACCGATTAAAGTCGGCTGACCTTTGGCCTGTAATTCTTTTACAGTTTTGGCGATAGCTTGAAATTTAGCTTCTTCGGTTCGGTAAATTCTATCCGGATGATCGCTGCGCAAATTAGCGCGGTTGGTAGGAATTACCACCACTTCCAAATTATAAATTTTACCAAATTCTTCCGCTTCAGTAACAGCCGTACCGGTCATACCAGAAAGCTTGGTATAAAGACGGAAATAATTTTGAAAAGTAATCGTGGCCATAGTCTGGCTTTCGCGCTGAATCGCCACTTTTTCTTTGGCTTCTATCGCTTGATGCAAACCTTCGTTGTAGCGACGACCTACCATTTTGCGACCAGTGAATTCATCTACGATAATTACTTCACCATTTTCTACCACATAATCACGATCACGTTTGAAAAGCGCTTTGGCGCGCAAAGCCTGTTCGGTGTGGTGCACCATGCTCATCGAGCCATCGGCATAGATATTTTCTACACCCAATTTTTGTTCAATCTTGCGGATACCAGCTTCAGTCAATGTACTAGCGCGCATTTTTTCATCGACATTATAATCTACTTTTTCTTCCAAAGTATTTACGATATCAGAAAATTTATAATAAGTATCGGCCGCTTCTTCAGCCGGAGCAGAAATAATTAATGGAGTGCGAGCTTCATCAATCAAAATAGAATCGACTTCATCAACAATTGCAAAATAAAAAGGTCGCTGCGACATCTCGGATAAATTACCCACCATGTTGTCGCGCAAATAATCAAAACCAAATTCATTGTTGGTACCATAAGTAATATCACAAGCATATGCTTCCTTACGGCTGCAATTTTCCAAATAATCGTATTCTACTTTGAAGGCACCGGTCGCATCACGCTCGGCATCAATACTGCCACCTTCGCTCATGGCGTCTTTGCCGTCAGCATCAGTGATTTTTAATTTATTTGGATTGTATTTGTATGATACGAGTTGCTGCTGAATAATACCAACGCTCAAACCTAGAGCATCATAAATCTGACTCATCCAAACAGCGTCACGCTTGGCCAAATAATCATTAACAGTAACCAAGTGCACACCTTTGCCAGCCAACGCATTGAGATACACCGGCAGAGTCGCTACCAAAGTTTTACCTTCACCGGTACGCATTTCAGAAATTTGTCCGCGATGCAATACGATACCGCCGATCATCTGCACATCAAAATGACGCATGCCAGTGACACGACGAGAAGTTTCGCGCACTACCGCAAATGCTTCCGGTAAAATATCATCAAGCGTTTCGCCTTTGGCTAGACGCTCTTTGAATTCAGTAGTTTTATTTTTAAGTTGTTCCAGCGACAAAGTTTGCAACTGAGTTTCAAAAGAATTTATTTTATCTACGATCGGATAAATCTCTTTTAATACTTTGGCATTTGGATCGCCGAAAATTTTAGTAAGAAATGACATATAAAGCTAATTTAAAACAAAAACAGGAGTCTTTTGAGCTTTTATATTACCACAAGGCGGGTGAAAAAACAAGACTATCTAAACAGATAATTTTTGGCTAATAATAGCGAAAATACTTGACAAAAACTACCTTTTGTGCTATAATTCGCCAAATTCTCGTTCTTTTACAATAGTCCAAAATTGGTTGGTAAGTAAATATAATGTATTTAGTTACCAACTTATTTTGGCTTTTAGACATGTTGTCTACTTGCCCACCAAGCATGGAGGGAACCTATGAAGATTATCCTGACAATTGTGATCGTCCTGGCGTTCGCCTTGATGACCATCCGCCACATCGTTCAACGGAGGAAGAAAACCCTCGAGGAGATCTTGAAAGAACTGGGTGAACTGAGCTGGAAATGCCCGAAAGACGCACTTCTCAAGCTCGAAGAAATCCAGCCACACTCCGATCGACACGAAGTTCGACGCGTGGCTCGCCACTACCTCACGGTGTGGTGTGCTGACCTGATGTCCGGTAATTTACCGTCGCTGCGGGACGCATTCGTTGCGAAAGAGAAATTCAAAAATGAAATGCTCGAGATCAAGAAAACCTGCAAGGTATTTGGTCTCAATCACTCTGAAATTTCTCCTTTCAACGAAGGCGAGATTCTGATCGCGTACCTACAGTCTCATGTGGAGGTGCTCGAGAAAGCGCTCGAACACTACCCTGAAGCTGGCTGGCTTAACAGCTCGCCTGGCAACATCTTCAGCGCACTGATGGACTACGCCGATCATGCCTACACCCAGCACCACCTTGAAAAATGGCGGGGCTGGATTCGGTCGGCATATCTGCGACAAGCCCATCGACTGCTGCGCCGCCTGCACTCTCGCAAGTACTGGTCACCTGAGGACGCCGGCGTGGCCGTGGACAAAATCCTGACTCTTCTGGAAAACGCGAAAGCGAATCCAGAGGAAATCGCGACTACCGCCACAGAACTCAACGAGCTTCGTCAGAATGCCAGGTACGGCACCTGAGACACCATGTCATTTACCCGCACACCCACCAAAAAGGAGGTAGGATGTGCGGCCCTACCATTGCCGTCAAAATTTTTGTCGATAGTGGTAGAAAAAAATTCTCCAAATAATGGAGAATTTTTTTATTAAATTTTAATTGTATCTCCATCAAATGCCGCAAAAGAATTTTTGAAAATCTTACGCGCTCTTTTTTGAGCATCCAAACGCTTCGCGCGAGTATTAAATGAATTTGGTCCAAATTGAGTAAGATACATTTTTTTTACCCCCGCTTCTTTGGCCACCTTGGCCGCACCTTCGGGATCGGAATGTCCCCAGAAATCTCCGGGTACTTCTTTCCAATATCCAGATTCATGAATAAGAATATCGGCATTTCTGGCGAGTTCCACATCGTTGGCACAAGGATGAGTATCGGTGCAATAAGTAACAATTTTATTTTCTACATAAAAACGATATCCAAAATCTGTATCAATATGCTGTAATGGTAAGCAATCAAATTTAATTGGCAAATTATATTTTCCGACTTTTACTTCTATTAAATTTACTTTATATCCCAATTCTTTTAGCGAAGCGGCATACGGATGATCGAAAATTGTGCTCATCATTTTTTTGAGTCCTTTGTGGCTGATAATTGTCAGCGGCTGTTTTAATTTCATTTTGGTCAAAGTATGCAAACCACAAATATGATCAATATGAAAATGACTAAGAAATAAAAAAACCGGCTTGTCTTCTTTAATAAAATCCGAAGCTTTGGCAATACCAAACCCGGCATCCAAAATAATATAAGCCTCTTTGGTATCAATCAAAGCGCTAATCGTGTTGCCAGTACTGCTGTCATACCAACCGTTGGTTCCCAAAAAATGTATTTTCATAACTGCTATTTAAATTTAATTCACAAAAAGTAAATACAACAAACAAATATTCAGAACTACTATAATCGTAGCTATACCCCACGCCAAAATTTTGGCAAAAGAATTATTAGCAAATTCACCCAAATGTTTTTTACTACTAGTAAAATATACTAGAGGAAAAACAGCAAACGGCAATTGCAAACTAAGTATCACCTGGCTTAACACCAATAGTTTGGTAAGACTAGCAGTACCGTAAACTAAAATTGTGATTACAGCCGGAATAATCGCAATAAGCCTAGTAAGCAACCGGCGCACCCATGGCGATAATCTAAAATTAATAAAACCCTCCATAATAATCTGCCCTGCTAGCGTGCTAGTCACCGTAGAATTTTGTCCAGAAGCGAGAAGTGCAACTGCAAACAAAACAGAGGCAGCGCCTGCTCCAAGCAATGGAGTGAGAAGTTGATAAGCCTGAGAAATTTCTCCGACATTATTTAACCCTCTAGTATAAAAAGTGGCGGCTGACACAATCATAATCGCCGCATTTATATAAAAAGCAAAGGACAAAGCGACAGTAGAATCCAAGGCAGAAAATTTTAGCGCTTCTCTTTTGCCAGCATCAGTTTCTTCATAGGCTCTTGTTTGTACTATCGCTGAATGCAGATAGAGATTGTGCGGCATCACCGTCGCTCCCAAAATACCCACCGCAATATAGAGCATTTCTTTATTGGTAAACAACTGGGTAGTGGGTATAAATCCGTGCAAAATAGCCACTATTGCCGGCTGAGAAAAAAACAATTCCAAACTGAATGATACCAAGATAGTAATAATAAGAGTGATCACTAGAGCTTCTAAATATCTAAATCCTTTATTTTGTAAAAGTAATAATATAAATACATCGCCGGCCGTAATGAGCACACCAATTGCCAAAGGAATTTTAAATAATAAATTCAAAGCAATCGCCGAGCCAATCACCTCGGCCAGATCGCACGCGATAATCATGATCTCCGCCATGACCCACAGAAAAAAAGAAACTTTTTTACCAAAATGTTCACGACAAATTTGTGCCAAATCATGTCCAGTCACAATCCCAAGCTTGGCTGACAAATATTGCAACACCATCGCAAATAGACTGGAGAGCAATACAACAAATAAAAGTGCATAACCATATTTGGCGCCACCAATTAAATCAGTCGCCCAATTCCCCGGATCCATATAGCCTACGGCCACCAAATATCCCGGCCCGGAAAAAGCCAGCATCTTTCTATAACAACCAAAGGTTAATTAGTAAATATTGGAAATTTTCTCTCTATATGTTAAAATTAAACCGCTATGAAAAAACCAAATTATATTGCTATTGCGGCCACTACTATTGATGGTCGGATTGCCAAACACTCACGCCACTTTTCCAGCTGGACTAGTAAAGAAGATAAAGATTTTTTGCACGCTATTTTGGATACATGTGACGTCATCTTGGTAGGACGCTCCACCTATGACATGGCCAAAAAGCCTTTATCCAAACGCAACTGTATTGTGCTCACTAGAGATACTGCAAATAAAAAAGATACACCTGGCCTTACTTATATTAATCCCACCAAAAAGTCTTTACCACAATTAATTAAAAAGTGTGACTATAAAAAAATTGGGATTTTGGGCGGAGAACAAATTTATTCCTACTGTTTGGAAAAAAACTTATTAGATGAATTATTTCTCACCATTGAACCAGTTTCATTTGGATTTGGATTATCTTTATTTAAAACCAAAAAATTAGCTCAGTGGAAATTAAAATCTATAAAAAAATTAAATAATAAAGGCACCATACTCCTTCACTACCTCAAATCATATGGCAAATAAAAATTTTCAACTTATTGTTGCGGGCGGCGGTATTACGGGCAGTGCACTACTATATACCTTGAGTCGCTACACCAATTTACAAAGTATTGCTCTGCTAGAAAAACACGACGGCCTGGGTCAAGCCAATACCAGCGGTCTGCGCAATAGCCAGACTTTGCATTTTGGCGATATTGAAACTAATTATAATTTGGAAAAAGCCAAAAAAGTAAAAATTGGCGCCAGCATGGTGGCCAAATATTTGGACAGACTACCATCCAACAATGGAATTTTTCTTCATTCCAATAGTATGATTCTGGCGATTGGTGAAAATGAGATAAAAACTTTGAAAGAAAGATTCGAGCAATTTAAAGAAGCATACCCTGATTTAAAAAGAATAGAGGCCGATGAGATCGCAAAAATAGAGCCACAAATTATGCAGGGCCGTGACCCACAAATTCCAGTATTGGCGCTGTATTCCACCACTGGCTATACTGTGAATTATCAAAAGCTGGCGGAAAGTTTTGTACAAAATACTGATAAAAATAAAACTGAGATATTTTTTAATACCAAAATAAAATCTATAAAAAAATCTGGCGATAATTATATTGTCACTACTGACCAAGATACCTTTACTGCTCCGGTAGTAGTGGTAGCGCTAGGCACTCACAGTTTATTATTTGCCAAACATCTGGGATACGGATTGGAGTATGCGGTCTTGCCAGTGATTGGGGATTATTACACTTCCGACCATCGCCTGCTCAACGGCAAGGTCTATACTATGCAAAATGAAAAACTACCTTTTGCGGCTGTTCATGGCGATCCTAATATTTTTGATACCGCCGAAACCCGCTTTGGGCCTACCGCTTTATCTTTGCCAATACTCGAGCGCGGCTCACTAAAAACTTTGCCAGACTTTTTTCGCTCGGCCGGTTTTGACTGGAACGCTTTTATGACTATCGTCAAAATTCATTCTGATCCGGATATCCTCAAATTTATTATTGAAAATTTTATCTTCACCCTACCATTTATTGGTCGCTCGGCTTTTGTAAAAAATATTGCCAAAATAATTCCAACTATAAAAAAATCTGATCTGCAATCCAAAAAAGGATTGGGTGGCATTCGCCCACAATTGGTAAATAAAAAAGAGCGACGCCTATTACTAGGAGCCGCTGAAATTTTGGGTGATAAAATTATTTTTAATGTGACCCCATCCCCTGGCGCTACCGCTTGTCTGCAGAATGCCCTGGGAATGACCAAAAAAATTGAAGAATTTTTTGGCGGCCAAATTCAATTCGATGAAACTTCTTTCAAACGTGACTTTATCGACTAGATAATTTTGGCGTAAGTTTCTTTGTGTTCATCAATAAATTTCTTCATCTGTGATTTGGTCAGCAATCCTTGCTGTGCCCCAATATAACCAACCACGCTAGCGGAATTAGCCGCGCCATAGCGAAGAGCGGTCTTAATATCTTTTCCCTGAATTAAAGCTGTCACCAAACCGGTAGCAAAGGCATCGCCAGCACCGGTTTTTTCAACTACTGGCAAATTAAAGATTGGCTGAAAATAAAAATTTTCACCGTCAAAACATGTAGCACCATTTTTGCCGTCCGTCACTACCACTATTTTTGGTCCGTATTTTTTGAGTTTGGTTAGTAGAATTTTTATATCTTCTTCTTTTCCCACCAGACGCCAAGCTTCTTCTTTATTTACAATAAACACTTCAAGCACTGATAATAAATTTTTCATCCCATCAATACCATCACGCAATTCATGAGCGCCGGGATTGTAACCAATTTTTACTTTTTCTTTTTTGGCTTTTTTCACTGCTTGAGAATGTAATAATTCATGACCATCTGGCAGAGCACCCAAAAACATCCACTTGGTTTTGACGCCTGATGGTAGACTATATTTTCTAGGTACCTGAAAAGTCAAAAGTGTACGCTCACCTTTAAAACTTAAAATTGAAGAATAGTCAGTACGATTTTTTTTATCAACTACTATATATTTTGTAGCAACTTTTTCTTTTTTAAAAACAGCTAAACTATCTTTACCTGGAGAATCATTACCTATTACAGTATATAGAGCCGCCTTGAGCCCCAGGCGCGCGCTGCCCACCGCATTGTTGGGCGCTGTGCCTACTCCTGGTACATTAGTCACTTTTTGTACCGGAATTTTATCGGCATAATTCAGACAAAGTTGGCACGCGGAATTATCAATACGGCAATTTATGGTAGCTTCATGAAGCTCTAAGAATACATCAAGGGCAGTTCCTCCAATGGATAGAATATCGTACATAGTAGTAAAAAATTTATAATATAAATTATACCACCAAACGGACGGCCGTTCAAATGTAAAACAAAAAAGAGGCTTTTACCTCTTTTTCACTATGCAGGCCCACTCGGATTCGAACCGAGAACCTCGGTTTTGGAGACCGATGTTTTACCATTGAAACTATGGACCTAAATTTTATTTTTCTTTCTTAAACAAAGCGTAATACATTATGACAGCAAATAATACGGACCAAAGCAAACTCATGAAAGGAATTCCCACTACCATCTGATCCAAAATCAGCGGTCCAGTAATAGCAAATAATCCTACAGTAAATACTTCCTTAAAAGTATAGGTGAAAGTATGTTTTTTACCCCATTGATACAATACCAAACTGATAAAAAATATGTTGATCAAATTTCCGACGACCAAATACAACAATATTATAATGGAAAATCCTAAAGTAAACAAACTGAGCATGCGGCGGCTAAGCAATGTATCAGCCCAACCCAGTACCATCGCGCGATTGGCATCAAAATCAGTACCGGCGGCAAACACCTGACTTTTTACAGTTTTATCTTGAGGATTATAAATTTCAGCGCGATCGCGAGTGACTAATATTCCCACCACACTATCATTATCCACAAATTGTTTTACTTGAAGAGTGCTGGTAGAAACTGTGTCTACCACTATGACCGCATTTTCGTATTTTTTTATATAAGGTTGAGCTACACCGGTCACCTGTAGCTGACCATTGCTCATATGAGCTTGAAAATCTGGCAATTCCTGAGAAAGCTTGGCTTTCCAAATCGGCGCATCGGAGAAATATTTTATAGAGGTTGGAATAACTATCAGACCAGCCAATAAAAAAGTCAAAAGAAAAAAATAGCCCCAAGCCCAGCGAGTATTATCTTTTTGCTGACGGAGCCATTTGAAATTATACAAACTGTTGTAAAGCGAGTTAAAAAAACTCATAAACCAAATTTATTTGGTCTCTTTGTGTTCAGTGTGTTTCTTGCAAGATTTGCAATGCTTGTTTAGGAGCAAGCGAGTCTTGATCTTTTTGTTGCGAGTAGTGAAAGAGTTTACGCGTTTGCAAACTGAACATTCCATTTTCGCTAGGGTATCTTGTGACATATTTTTTAATTAAATTACCTGGTGGGCAGAGTAGGATTCGAACCTACGAAGGCGGAGCCAGCAGATTTACAGTCTGCCCCAGTTAGCCACTTTGGTATCTGCCCTAAAAAAACTTGGAGCCGGCTTAGGGATTCGAACCCTAGACCTACGGTTTACAAAACCGTTGCTCTACCAACTGAGCTAAGCCGGCACAATTACCTTTGGTATGGTATAACTGAAAAAAGGACCACCTAGAGCCGTTGTCGGGATTTGAACCCGAGACCTTTTCCTTACCATGGAAATGCTCTACCAACTGAGCTACAACGGCTTATTTTATAAACTGTCAATGCGGTATTTAAACTCGGGCAACTTAGAATTTTCCGGATTTGACATACGCAATTTAGAAAAAGCCTCAGTAGCCAATTTCTTGTCTTGACATAGTATAGCAGTTTCAAGTAGAAAGTCAAGATATTTTGGGTTTTGTGGTTCTAGTTCCACCGCCTGCATTATCGCCTCTTTGGCAATATCGTTTTGGCCTACTTTTAACAGCAATTCTGCTAGGTGGGCAAAGCGTGGCGATAGCGCATCGTTGGCTACTACAGCCAATTGATAGTATTCAATTGCCTGATATACATCATCATCCTCCTCAGCCATCTGGGCCAACCGTACCATCACAGCGTCATTTTCCGGTTCAAGCTGATGTAAGAAAGTAAAGGTTTGTTTGGCTTCTTCTCTAGCGCCACGGCGCAAATAAGTTTCAGCTAGACCTCGATAGGCATCGGCTGATTTGGCATCAATTTTTATTGCTTCAATAAAAGATTGTTCCGCTCGATCAAAGCCCCCTATTTCTAAATATTGTGTACCTTCCTGAATCAAACTTTTCAATCTAGTGGTCAATTCTTCATTACTGAGTTGACTGTGCTCTTCTTTGGTTTTTACCATCTGTTCATGGTGAAGTAGGCGCTCTATTTTTCCTACATAAATTCTAAATTTGAGCTGCACTTTTCCCCAGAAATTTTCTAGAGGTTTTAATTTTTGTCCCAATTTTTGTTTGGTCTCATGGGATTTCACATCCAAACGACGCAAGATAATTTCATTTTTCTTACGGTTGGTTTTTTCTTGCGGCAAATTTTGAGTATCTAGGTTGGATATCTGAGGCATTTTGCTCCAGACAATAAAACCAATTACTCCAAGACATGCCAACGTGACTAATAAAAATAGGATGTTGATAAGCATATTTAGCAGGCATTGTGCACAATATCCTTCCAACTGTCAAGATGAGTGGAGGCCGCGCCAACTAATATACCATCAATATTTGATTGCTTTAAATATTCAGCTGCGGTGTTGGGACGCACACTTCCTCCAAATAATATTATCGGTTCAAGGTCTTTGGTGAGCGCCAAAACGGTCTTTTTGATGAATCCATGAACACGATTTGCTTCTGTTGCATCACAATGTTTACCTTGTTCCTGCACACCCAAGCCTTTGCTAATCGCCCAGACTGGCTCATAGGCACTTTCTTGAGCAGTTTCACCCACGCAGAGCACCGGCATCAAACCAATGCTCAGAGCACCTTCCATTTTCATTCTGATTTCATGATTAGTTTCATGAAAAAGATGGCGGCGTTCAGAGTGACCGACCAACGCGTATTTACTACCGATATCCTTATACATCGCGGCGGACACTTCCCCGGTGAATCCACCTTTATCTTCAAAATAAATATTTTGTGCGCCTACTGCGATAGGGGTCTTTTTGAGATTCTTTACTACCGCTGTACTAGACAGCGCACTTGGAAAAACTGCCATCTTAATTTTTTTAGGCAATTTTTTAGAAAATTTTACCAAGTCTTTGGAAAGCTTTTCACTCTCAGCCATTCCCAAATACATCTTCCAGTTAGCAAAAAGATAAATATTGGTTTTGGCCATATATTTTTATTTTAAAATTTTAATTAAATCTTCTTTTTTTACAGTACCGATAGCGGCTGCTCGGACTAGTTTCCAATCAAAGATTTTTTTG
>JAPLWP010000128.1 GCA_026396535.1 Candidatus Magasanikiibacteriota bacterium
AGTTAAAATAGTTTTTATGAAGAGTGTTGAAAAAGTACTACCGCTGCAAATTATATTTTTTTTAGCCATTTCTTTTTTTATTGGTAATCAAGCAAAAGCCGATGAATTTAAATGGGAGCTTTGCCAAGATAAATATGATAAAAGTTGGTCATGCGTAAATTCTGGCTATGTGGCAGGTAGTAGCCTTATTTGTGGAGATCCAATTTATAACACCGAGTCAGATTGTAATGTAGATAAAAATAAAAAAACCCCTCCCGCTCCAAAACCACCGGCAAATCCGACTCCTTCACCTAATTCTGCCGGTGACTATATGTGTAATTGTAGCGATACCTGTAATAATTTTTCTGCACCTTCTATAGAAGATGCCCTAGCTCAGTGTAAAGATAAAAACGGGGCACAATGTAATTTGTCTAATGGAACTTGCCCTTCTTCAAATTCTAAAAATGATGCCGCTCCAGTTCCTCTAAATAAAGGCGATGAAGTGCGCTGTGTTTGTGAAACTCCTGGAGGAAAATCAGATTGTATCTATGATCTTCAGCCAAAAGTATGGACTCAAGAAATTCCCAATGACTGTGCAGCCAAATCGGATAAAACACATTTAAATTGTCAAATTGAAGAAGGGAACTGTGAAGCATATCAAAATAGCACAAAAATAAAATTGGACTCTTTAAAAGTAGAGGCCAAACAAAAATTAAATCCCGTAGGATTTGGTACCGGCACTAGCGGTTTTTTAAAATTAGTTGGTACATTTATTGCCTTTTTGATGTTTCCAATAGGTGGGTTCGCGATGCTTATGTATATTTATGCCGGCTATATGTGGATGACAGGTAGTCCGGATAATATTACAAAAGCCAAAAGTATTTTGACCTGGACCACTCTGGGAATAGTAGCTGCTCTATCGAGCTATCTATTGGTGCAGTTTGTATTTAGTAATTTGTTTTCGTAATTATGAAAAATACAAAAACTTTCCCCCTTTTCTTTCTTCTATTAGGAGTGCTCATTCTTCCTTTCAAAGTGTCGGCAGCCAACACTTATATTTGTGATGGAAATTGTGCTTCCGCTGCTTGTGTAGCCTATTCTTCTCCGGTTGAAGCAGCTAATAAATGTGTGGCGCCAGATGGAGTGGCAGCGGATGCTTGTAAAGCAAAGATCGGCACTTGTCCTGGAGCAGCACCTGCCCCAGCTGACAGTGCGCCTTCGGCTCCGGTAGATAAAACTAAGTTTGTTACAAAATTAGAAAACCCATTGGTGGGAGTACATGGTGTCACTGATATTTTGGGCAATGTAATAAGGGTGGCTATGTCAGTGATGGGTGCGGCTGTGCTCGTGATGGTGGTAAAAGGGGCGACTACCTGGATCACTGCTGGGGGAAATGCGGAAGCGATCGAGTCTGGCACCAAAACTATTATCTGGGCCATTATTGGTGCAGTTCTGACAGTGGCCAGTTATTTAGTTTTACATTCTATTATCGACGCCTTCTTTCATCCTCTTGCTCAGTAATAAAAAATGTGGTCTAAAAAAGATAAGTGTGATATAATATTTGATATGAAAACAACATTTTGGAAGGAGGTGACATTATGAAAAAGATTTTAGCAACTAGTTTGTCCTTATCAGCGATTCTATTGTTGGCTGTGGCCGCTTTCGGTCCATTGTCCGCAAGCGCATCACCTACATCAGGTGTAATGAGCGCAAGTGAATTAGGTCTTAGTTACGGCGCTTCAATCGGTTTGGGAAGTACTGATGTACGTTCCACTATCGCTTCTATTATCCGTGTAGCCATGGGCTTGCTCGGTATCGTAGCTGTAGTAATCATCTTGGTAGGTGGTTTCAAATGGATGACTGCGGGTGGAAATGAAGACCAAGTTGGCGAAGCAAAAAAATGGATCTTCTCCGGTATTATCGGTCTAGCCATTATTTTGTCCGCTTACGCTTTGGCCTCATTTGTCATTACTCAATTATCTTCTGCTACAGGTTTACAAGGAACACCATAATAAATTGTTTAGAGAAAATTGCGCGCCGGTTCGCCGGAAAAATCCTAGGAAGCTGGCGCGCGTTCTCTAAAAATTTATTGGTAAGAGAAAGGACAGAATTCTTTCTTTGCCCAATAATCTCAATTATGTTTTTAAAAAAGATAATTAATAGCCTGGTTTTTTTAAGCTTGGTTTTTACTTTTTCCAATTTTATTTTACCTCAACAAGCTTTGGCTGATAGCGACTATGGACTTACAGTAACTGCTCAAAATGCCAAATTGCCAAAATCCATCGCTAAACAAACTAATTTGGTGGGAGTGGTGGGTGCGGTAATAAAAATCCTACTTTCTTTTGTTGGTATGTTCTTCTTGGGGCTCATGCTCTATGCTGGCATAGTATGGATGAAATCCATGGGAGCTAGCGATGATGTAGAGCGTGCCAAAGAAATAATTCAGTCAGCGATTATTGGTTTGATTATAGTCTCGGCGGCATATGCTATTACCAATTTTGTTTTTACAAGTTTAAACGCAAAGTAGTTTGAATAATGAATTTATGAAAAAACTTTTGATTTTAGGAGCTCTATTACTCGCATTGGTTACTCCTTTGACTGCGCAGGCGCAGTTTGGTGACGCTATGTCAAAATTAAATACAGTGGCTGGTAAAGATGGAGCTGGATTGAATAGCGATGTAAATAGTTTGGCAAGCACCATTATAAAAGGAGTTCTTTCTCTAGTGGGTACGATATTCTTGGCTCTGTCGGTCTATGCCGGTATTTTGTGGATGACTGCTGCCGGAAATGAAGAAAAAGTTACCAAAGCAAAAGATATTGTGACTCAGGCGGTAATTGGTTTGGCAGTGACTTTGAGTGCCTACGCGATAACGGCGTTTGTGACTGCAAAATTAAATGGCCCTAGTACTCCTGCCCCGGTCGCAGAAGATTATTGTAAAGATGCTGCCGGAATTTGTGGAAATATCAAGACTGCAGTTTGTGCCGATAATGCTACTTATACAGACGCTAACTGTCAGACAAAGAAATAATTATGAAGAATTTTTTATTAGCAATTTTGTTGATGGTGGTATTGGTGCCCGCAGTGGCACAAGCCGCTCCGGATATCGGCACTGATATGGCCGGTAAAATTGCCACTGGTTCTGGATATGACAAAGCCAATGAATTAAGTCTGTCTCAACAGATTGGTAAATACATTCGAGTAGCTCTTTCGCTTTCTGGTACAATATTTTTGGCATTGACTATTTATGCTGGTTTTCTTTGGATGACGGCTTCAGGCAATGAAGATCAAGTAACAAAAGCCAAAGATATTATCATGCGCGCTTCGTTGGGAATGTTTATTACTTTAGCTGCGTTTTCCATCACCGCCTTTGTGATATCTGCTACCACTTCCGGTACTACTAAAACCAGTAATAACGTAGGAGGAAGTGCTCCAAGTTGTACAGATGGTTTCTTTACTTGTTGGTATCAAGGTTTTAAAAATGCTGCGCAAAATAATGCGGCAGGTGTGCCGGTAAAATAAAAAGATATGTCTTTCTTAAGAAAAAATTTATTTTCTTTATCAATGCTGGCCGTGCTTATGTTTTCTATTTTTGTAAGTTTGCCAGTATCTGCTCAAACTAGTACTGGTTTTGCTGATGATATGAGTGTCCAGCTCGGAGCCGCTGCTGGTGGTAGTGGTGCTGGTTTTGGAGAAGCCAAAGACCCTAGAGAAATTGTTGCGTCTGTTATTAGAATTTTGTTGGGTCTCACCGGTACAATATTTCTTTGTCTTACTCTCTATGCTGGATATCTATGGATGACAGCTGGAGGAAATGAAGATGAAGTGACCAAGGCCAAGACTCTTTTGACTCAATCAGTAATTGGTCTGGCCATAATTCTATTAGCTTACAGTATTACCATTTTTGTCTTTAATACTCTGTTGGGTAAGGGTATATTAAGTGGCAGTTATTGGAGTGTGCAGCAGCCGTTGGCTCCAAACTGTGGAGCAGGAATTTGTCCTTAAAAATTTAATTAAAAATATCCCTCGAAGTAAATCGAGGGATATTTTTTTTCAATCACCATTGGGGTGGCTAGAGAGAATCGAACTCTCGATAGCGGTACCACAAACCGCAGTTTTACCACTAAACTATAGCCACCCCATTAGTGACTGTCGCTTATTTATATCACAGTTTTTATTTTTTTTCAAGTAGGGTCTATGCATTGACCCAATTGTAATTTTATTATACTATTTCAAGTACTATATATAGTATCACCAAGAACATGAAATTATCTTTCGTCGTACCGGCTTATAATGAAGAAAAGACCATTAGCAAATGTCTGGAATCTATTTTTAGAGAAATAGATTCTTTGAATTTATGCTCCGAGGTAGAAGTGATAGTAGTAAATAATGCTAGCACTGACAATACGGCCGAAGTAGTAAAAAGTTTCCCTACTGCGCATCTAGTTAATGAACAACAAAAAGGTATTAGCTGTGCCCGTGCCTGTGGTTTTGATAATAGCCACGGCGATCTTGTCGCTAATATTGACGCTGATAATTGTTTGCCCACTGGATGGCTTGGCACAGTACTACAAGAGTATAAAGTAAATGATAAGTTGGTGTGTTTGAGCGGTCCTTTGAATTATATGGGATTGACCAAAGTGGATAGTTTTTTGGTCAAGATATTTTATTCCTTAGCTTACTTTTTT
>JAPLWP010000047.1 GCA_026396535.1 Candidatus Magasanikiibacteriota bacterium
AAGTAAAAATCCACACTGGTCGTATGCACCAAATCCGCGCTCATCTTTTAGCTTACAACCACCCGGTAGTTGGCGATCCTTTGTATAATCAGAAAAAACGCAAAGACCGTTGGGATAAAGTTTGTGGCCGATTATTTTTACATTGTGTGAAATTAGGATTTGTGGATCTTGAGGGTGAAAAACAGGAATTCAGCTCTACTCTACCGGCACCACTAGCCAAATTTTTGCTTCTCCTAAAATAAAATATGTCGGGATTATTTGTCATCATCTCTTCACCATCGGGCGGCGGCAAAGACACAGTGATTCGTGAATTGATAAAAAAAATTCCGCGTTCTGCTAAACTTGTCACCACTACCACTCGCTCCCCACGACCGGAAGATACTGAGGGTGTGACTTATTATTTTATCAACAAAACTGATTTTGAAAATAAAATAAAAAATGGCGAGATGATGGAATACGCCACTTATGCCGAAAATTATTATGGTGTGCAAAAATCTGAACTAGAAAATAAACTCCAAAATTTTGATGTAGTATTTTCCAATGTAGATGTCCAAGGACGTCGCAACTATACTCAGTCCGGAGTAAAAAACTTATCCATATTTCTAATACCCGACAATCTAGAAGATCTCAAAAAACGCATCCTTAGCCGCGGCGGCGTAAACGAAGCCGAGCTAGCTCTACGCCTAGAAATAGCCAAACACGAGATTGAAGCTGCCGGTGAATACGAATATAAGGTAGTAAACCAAGCTGGGCATTTGTCAGAAACTATTCACAACGTAGCCAAAATTATCACTTCTTACCAAGAAAACAGCTAGTAATGGCTCAGATATTGACAAAATTCAAAAAATCGGCTAAAATAAGCCCACTGTTAAAAGCTAAAATAATCTTATGACTGAAAATACTAATACGGCTATTGTATACAAGCCGGGCATGGTGGTAAAAGTTCACCAGAAAATTAAAGAAATGAACACCAAGGGTGAAGAAAAAGAACGTATCCAGATTTACGAAGGCACTATTATCGCCGCTCGTCATGGAAACGAAACTGGTTCCACCATCACTGTTCGCAAAGTTTCTGAAGGTATCGGCGTAGAAAAAATCTTCCCTATCTACTCTCCAGTAGTAGAAAAGATCGAAGTAGTAAAACAATTGGCTGTGCGCCGCGCTCGCCTGAACTACCTCCGCAACAAAGACTTCAGACGCAAACTAAGCGACGTGAAGAAAAAAGAAGTAAAAAAATAATTTCAAACAAAAATCCCTCTTACTTAAGAGGGATTTTTTTATTTCTTATTTTATAGATATTTGGCAGTCCAACTCTTTTTACTTTTCTTGAGATCTTCCGGCAAACCGGCAAACACCAATTCACCGCCACCTTTACCACCTTCAGGTCCAAGCTCAATTACCCAATCACAAGATTTGATCACATCGGTATTGTGTTCAATAATCAGAACGGTGTTACCTTTGTCAGAAAGTTGTTTGAGCACCACGAGCAATCTTTTGATATCTTCAAAATGCAAACCAGTAGTAGGTTCATCCAATATATATAAAGTATCCGGTAGAAACACGCGCCAATTCGGTCGCGAGTTTGATACGTTGAGCTTCACCACCAGACAATGTAGTCGCCGGTTGGCCTAAAGCCAAATATCCCAAACCAACATTGCGCAAGATATTTAATTTATCGGCCAAAGTCGGCACGCCGCTAAAGAATTTATACGCTTCTTCTACAGTCATGCTAAGTACCTCAGCGATATTTTTATCCAGATAATGCACTTCCAATACTTCTTGATTATATCTGGTACCATTACATTCGCTACAAGTCATGAAAACATCAGCCAAAAATTGCATAGGAATACGAACATATCCTTCGCCAGCACAAGCTTCACAGCGTCCACCACCTTTAACATTGAAACTAAATTTACCAGCATCATAGCCACGCATACGCGCTTCCGGCAAGGCCGAAAATAAATCACGAATCAAAGTAAAGATACCGGTATAGGTAGCTGGATTGGAGCGTGGAGTACGTCCTATTGGTACTTGATCAATGGAAATTACTTTATCAATATTTTCCAAACCTTTAATTTCTTTATAGGCTCCTGGTTCTTCTTTGCTGCGGAAAAAATGTTTATTTAAAGCTGCGGCCAAAATATTAATCACCAAAGTAGATTTACCGGATCCGGACACACCAGTCACACATACTGTTTTATTGAGCGGAATATCTACTGAAATATTTTTGAGATTAAAAGCCGAAGCACCAATTAAAGACAAAAACTTTTCTTTTTTATTTTTACCAGCTGCATCTTTTGCAATCTTAGCTTTGGTCGGTTTTTCATAAATAGATTCGCGACCACTTAGATATGCACCCGTAAGAGAATTTTTATTTTTCTTTATTTGTTCATACGTACCTTCGGCAATAATTTTACCACCATAAATACCCGCTCCAGGACCGACATCAATCAAATAATCAGCTGCTGCCATCATCGCGCTATCATGCTCTACTACGAGCACACTATTACCTAGATCGCGTAAATATTTCAAAGTATCGATAAGTTTTTCATTATCACGAGAGTGCAAACCAACCGACGGTTCATCGAGAACATAAATTACTCCGGTCAATCCCGAAGATAGTTGAGTAGCCAAGCGCACACGTGTGACTTCACCACCAGAGAGCGTATTCATAGAACGATCTAAGCTCAGATACCCCAAACCAACTTGCGATAAATTTCGCAAACGTGGTTTTAGTTCTCTGATGATAGTTTCAAAAACCTTTCCTTTGATGTCGTCTTTGGTTTTATTATTTTCTTCATATTTTCTGAGCATCTCAATATCTTCATCGATACTCAATGCGGACAGATCGGCAATATTAAAATCTTTCAATTTTACCCAGAGAGATTCTTGGCGCAGACGTTTACCTTGGCAAACCGGACAAGTTTTCTCGCGCATATACTGCTCAATTTCTTTGCGCACATATTCCGAAGTAGTTTCAAGATGACGTTTGAGCAAATCTGATACCACACCACTAAAGCTTACTTTCTTCCCTTCTATTTCATAGACATCACTACCAGTACCATACAAAACCATATCAAGCACACGAGATGGTAAGTCCGCTACCGGTAAATCCAAAGAAAAATTTTGTTTCTCAGCCACCGCATGCAATAATTTGGTATACCATACTTGATTACCAGTGATACGCATCCAAGGCTGAATTGCCCCTTCAGAAAGTGATAGTCTGGTATTTGGCATCACGAGATCAGCGTCTACTTCCATAGTGACACCGAGCCCTGTACAACGTGGACAAGCACCAAATGGACTATTGAAACTAAAACTACGCACATCCAATTCCGGCATCTTACGCCCACATTTACTACAGTAAGCAAAAGTAGTGAAAAAATAATCTTCACCTTTGGCTGATAATACACAACTACCATTGCTCAAATCTACCGCCACATTCACTGCTTTAAAAACATCATCCTTTTTAATATCATTTACTTTTCCGACAACGATTTCCAAATCATGTTTTTCATTTGGTTCAAAATGACATTTTACCAAGTCGTGAATTTTCATTGTCTTACCATCTAGGCGCACAGTGTCATAGCCAGAGCGCTCTACTGTTTCTAGAGCGGTTTTGAGCTCTACCACATTATTGCGCACCAAAGGACACAAAATCAAAACCGGCGCGCTAGTACGGGCCAATTTTCTAGCCTGCTCAATAATTTCACCTAGGGTATTGGACTGCGCTACTTCATGACAATCCGGACAATATTGCGTACCAGCGCGTGCAAAAAGCAGACGCATGTAGTCATAAATTTCGGTAGTGGTACCGACAGTCGAGCGTGGATTTTGAGTAGAAATTTTCTGATCAATCGCGATAGTTGGCGACAAGCCTTCGATAGAATCGACAGCCGGCTTATCCTGCACATCCATGAATTGACGAGCGTAGGCAGAAAGTGATTCCGCATAGCGGCGCTGACCTTCAGCGTAGATAGTATCAAACGCCAAAGATGATTTACCGGAACCCGAAAGACCGGTCAGTACTACCAATTTATTTTTTGGAATGTCGATACTGACATTTTTGAGATTGTGCACACGGGCACCGCGGATTTTTAAAATATTATTATTCATAACTATTTAATAATCAGATAACTTTTTATTTTCATTAACCACCCGTTGGCATAAAGCCATCATCGCTACAGCCTTTTTCCACACAAGCCTGCTCTCCGTCAATTCCCTCATAGTGAAGCGCGGCCGGAATTTTCACACCATTAGCAACTGATTCTGACAAATAATCCGCCTCATCTGTACCAATTGGAGCGTTGAAATATAATCCACTCTTTATTTTTCCCAAAGGTATATATCCATTTTCAGAAATAGATTTCCATCTTCCTACAAAATTTGGACTAGGATAAAAATTATTATCTATACCACCAAACGCAATAGAAGTTTTTTTCATTTCTGCTTTTAGAACAAAGCCTACCAATTTTCCTTTGACATTCTCCGTATCACACTCCCAAAAATCTTCTTTTTCATTACCGGGTTTATTTGGATCCAACCCGGCAACTATCATATAATAATCATTAAAATTTTTGCCATTAACTTTTTTTATACTTAATTGGGGACTCGACCAACTCTCTTCCTTTTTGCCTATATATTTTTTTCCATCTTCAGTCTGACAAACGCCCCAAAAATCTGCAGAGTCGTCCAACCACTCTGATTCCAAAGTGGAAGTCCACCAAGATAATTTATCATTTATAGTACCCATGATTGTAGGGTCTATAGAAAAATGTATCACTACATCCGCTTTTATACAACTACTTTTACTATTATCCACTAAATCTCCAACAAAATAAAATGGCAAACATGACTCACCCTCATTAGTACATTTATCTCCTTTGCAAGTAGAACCGCCAGATCCGCTAATAAAATATTTAGAACCACAACCCATTGTATCAAAATCTTTTTTAGATTTATCAAACTGCACACCACCACTTTGAAAAACTTTTGGATCCACTGCCCCGCCATTTGGCGCGGCCAAAGCGAAAGTAGCATCTTGATTTGGAGCGTCTCTACAAAACTCCGGGGTTTCTTTGAAAGGTCGTATCAAAAAAACAGACGGCAAACGCAAATTTACCAAAGCTGGATTTACAGTATTTAAAATAGTATAAGAAAGATAAGCAATTAAAAGTCCAATCATCGCACCACCAATTCTCTTTTTGGCACTGCTGATCATTTCACTATTACCTCCAGAAGTCACCCACTGTATACCGGCTACCACCACCATAATGACCGCTAAAATTCCAGCAATGCTTAGACCTAAATTATAATTATATTTAATGAATTCCCCAATATTTTCAAAACTTTTTTTACCACCAAAAGAAATAGTAGTTTTGGTCAACCCAACTGGCAAACATTTTCCCCAGCCAGCCTTATTACATGGATCTTCTTTCTCTAACCACCCATCTTTACTACCTTTAAATGCACCAGGATCTTTGCCGAGTATTTCTGCCCTGCTTTTATTACAATCTTCCTGCTTCCAACAGATGGTATTGAATTCCGGATCTATTGTACTGTCCGCCGCCAGACCCATTGTTGGCACCAAAA
>JAPLWP010000151.1 GCA_026396535.1 Candidatus Magasanikiibacteriota bacterium
CCTCGAGTCGCACTTTCTTCTAATTCTACTTTGGAGATCCCTCTTCTTTCTAAGAATTTTTCTTCCGGTTCATCTGAATTTACTACACGCAAACTTCCTTTTTTAAATTCAGGAATATTTTTACATTTTTTTGCCAGCATCGCACCCATATCCGCTTCGTGGTTAAAGCTGGTAAAATTTCCTTTTGATACATTGTCTGCATTGATAATTTTAAAACCAGCGCTGGCCGTAAGATTTTCTCCGTTTGGCAGGGTAATTTTTTCAATAGCGGCAATATAGCGTCCAACAATCTCCTCGACGGTTTGTTCGATTGTTTGTTTTTTTCCATCTTTCCCTTTCTTCTGTTTTACGCCGGATAACAATAAACCAAATTCATCTCCAGAAAAATGAATAGCCAAATCTGTGCGACGTACTTTCAAGAAAGCAATTTTTAGCTCTTCGGCTACTCTTTTTAAGGTTTCGTCGCCGGCGGCATGTCCTAATTTGTCGTTTATTTTTTTAAATCCATCCAAATCAAAACGAACCATAACCATTGCTCTTTCGGGACTCAAAAAATCACGACTTTCTTTATTGGATTCAAAAATTTTTTGAGCACGTTCGCTTTTTGCCAGCAGTGTGAGTGGGTGTCTGTCGGCTCTTTGTAATAAACGTTGATTATCAAAGTGTACTTCAGCCAATAGATCCAAAGTGACCCTGTCTTCTAATAAAATTCTTTTTCTTAGAACTTCTTTTTCACCTGGGTCGTAGCCTACTATCATTTGGGTAATTGTGCTTTCATCGAGTGGTTGTTCAGATCTTTCAATTATCAGATCTCTCAGTTTGCGTCTTAGGATTTCTTCTACCAACGCGTCTCTTTGTATTTCCACCAGGTCTTTTCTTTCGATAGGCTGGGTATCGTGCAATCTGAGTGGTTCAGATTCTCGGATGGTTGGTCCGGTGTCTCGTAATTCTCCTGTTCCCATTCTTGGTCTGGTATCCCTTATCATATTTAATGTTTTAAATAAAAAATCCCAACGTTAGTTGGGATTATTATATATCAATTTGTTGTTATTTCGCAAGCTTGTTTACTTTTTTCATCAAACGGGACAAGCGACGAGCGGCAGTATTCTTTTTAATAGTACCGGCCTTAGCAGCTTTGTCCAAAGCAGCTTGAGCGGCAGCAACCAATTTCTTGGCTTCAGCGGCAGTGGCGGCTTTCAAAGTTGTTTTGATGGCGGTTTTAAAAGCGTTCTTGCGAGTCTTGTTTAAAACAGCGCGTTTGGCTGATTGACGTAAAGCTTTTTTAGCGTTTTGCTTATTAGGCATAATTTTTTTAGAGATTTTTATTAAATTGAGAGCGAGATTATCTTATCAGTTATTTAACCTTTTGTCAACCTTTGGGCCATTTTTAGGTCTTTTTTGATCTGAGCTACCAAGGCTTTTTTGGTTTTAAATTTCTTGGGAGGGCGTAAAAAGTATAGGGTAGTGGCAGTGATTTTTTTGCCGTAAATATTTTTGGAAAAGTCTAAAATATGAACTTCGAGGCAATCTTTATCGCTAATGGAATTGTACCCGTAATAAAGTAGGCCAAAAAATCTTTCTTTGCCAACTTTTACGACAGTGGTGTAAAGGCCAGGAGGTAAATCTTTGGCCAACGCAAGGTTGAGATTGGCGGTGCGAGCACCTGTGGATTTGCCTTTGTTTAATCCAGGCTTTACGGTGCCGGTGATGACACGAGGTAAGTAATGGTGGATGATAGTTTTTTTCACAAAATTTAGGTTAGACTTATGATGGTTTCTTTGTTATGATATTACCATATAAATTAAAAATTATGAAGAACTGGCGTAATAAAAAGTTAAAAAATCTGGCCTCCGCTCTTTTGGCAGTTAAAGATCAAAATGAAATGGAAAATTTTCTGCGCGATTTATGTACTTTGGAAGAGTTGGAAGAATTGTCTTCGCGCTGGGAAGTGGTATTGTTGTTGGCTAAGGGAGAATCTTATCGTGAGATTTCCAGGAAGACAAAAGTAAGTACCACCACCGTGACGCGCATTGCCCAGTGGCTAAATAATGGCGAAGGCGGATATGGCGCGGTATTGAAGCGTACGAAGTAGGTTTATCCCCAGTCTAGGTTGACAGATAATATTATCTGTGTTAATGTGTTAATACACTGATACAATATGAGAAAGTCCAACTTACAATTTAATCACCACCAAATAGACCTCTGCTAGAAACATAGAGATATTTTGTGTTTTCAGAGGTCAATCGCCAAAGTAGGCGATTTTTTGTTTGTTAAATTATCCAGCTGAGTAATGAAATGTAGTAATTAATCGGCTGGAAGTGCAACTAACCAGGAGGGTGTCATGAGGAGATTTGATCAGATCGAAAAGTCGTTTCAAAAGG
>JAPLWP010000023.1 GCA_026396535.1 Candidatus Magasanikiibacteriota bacterium
TTTCAAATAACCAAAAAATAATCCTGTAATAAAAATACCACTAGCCAAAGCCAGTCCTGACATCTGATAAATCAAAGCCACTGCCCCACTCACACTTCCCAGCACAGATAGCACCAAAAAAATCGCTAGCACCCGAATACGAAAACTATCCGAAACATCAAAATACTGTCGCAAAAATTTATAAGCGCCAGCGCCAAAATATAGGCAAAAAGTGACTAAGACCAACCAGCCAATAGTAGCACTCTGCCAAAAAACTATATTAATCAGGGTAAAGAATGACCAAGTCAGTGCCAGCGTAGCTTCCTTAAATAAAGACAGTTTGTTCATAATGGCTCTATTATAGCAAAATACCAAAAAAGCGCAAAAGTTAGCAATTTAAATATGCACACTTTAGTCACATATAGTCCCCAAAATGACTTGCCCAAATATGGGTATTAAGATACCATATACGAACTATGAGCAATGAACGAGAACTAGATAAAATTCCACCACAAAGCCTAGAAGCCGAAATGTCGCTGCTAGGTTCTTTGTTACTCGACAAAGACGCCATGTTGAAAGTGGCTGATCTTATTCGTGAAGAAGATTTTTACAAACCTGCCAATGCTCGCATCTTTGAAGTAATCAGCGAGCTGTATGCCAAAAATGAACCGGCCGATCTTTTGACTCTGAGCACCCGCCTGGAAGAAAAAGGTACTTTGGAAATGTGTGGCGGCCGCACTTATCTAGCTACTTTGGTCAACGCGGTACCAACTGCGTCCAATGTAGTGAACTATGCCAACATTGTACATCGCAAAGCGGTGCGCCGTCGTTTGCTTAGCGCTTCTCATGAAATTTCTCGTCTGGGCTATGAAGAAGAAAATGACATTGAAAAAATTCTGGATGAAGCGCAACAAAATTTATTTGCCGTTTCTCAGATTCACTTTAAACAAACCTTTACTCCGATTCGCAGTGTTTTGACAGATGCTTTTGATCGTATTGATGATCTACACAAAAACAAAGGACAGCTCCGCGGTGTGCCGACTGGTTTTACTCAACTAGATAATTTACTGGCTGGTTTACAAAAATCCGATTTAGTCATCTTGGCGGCGCGTCCGAGTGTAGGTAAAACTTCTTTGGCTTTGGATATGGTGCGCCACGTGGCCACTAAAATAAAAGTTCCAGTGGGCATGTTTTCTCTGGAAATGAGCAAAGAGCAGCTAGTAGATCGCATGCTTTGTTCCCAGGCCGGTATCGACTTGTGGCGCATGCGCACCGGTCGCCTTTCAGACAAACCGGAAGATGATGATTTTCCTCGTATCGGTCATGCTATCGGTGTACTATCCGAAGCTCCTATTTTTATTGATGATTCTGGTAGTTTAAACATCATTCAGTTGCGCACCAAAGCACGTCGCTTACAAAGTGAACACGGTCTGGGATTAATCGTAATCGATTACTTACAGCTGATGAGTTCGCCAAACAGTAAAAGCGACAATCGTGTGCAGGAGGTTGCTGAAATCAGTCGTGGTCTCAAAGCTCTGGCCCGTGAATTAAATATTCCTATCTTGGCTCTATCCCAGCTATCTCGTACCGTAGAGCAAAGCAAACCGGCTATTCCAAAACTTTCTCACTTGCGTGAATCTGGTTCTATCGAGCAGGATGCGGATGTGGTATTATTTATCTATCGCAAAACCGCGGACAGAAACTATCGCTTGGAAGATATTCCACCCGATGAACGCAACACGGCTGAAATTCATATCGCCAAACACAGAAATGGTCCAACTGGCGTAGTGAAAACCGCTTTTGTGGAGCACCTAGCTTCGTTTAGAAACCTAGACACCACCCACACCGCTCCAAGCACCGCTCCGACATCACAACCACTCAAACCAAAATCCGCTTTTGTAAGACAAAGCAACAACGAACCAGAATATTAAACATTAAAAAATAATTTTAAAAACATATGTCCATGCTTGGCAAACTAAAACAGTTCAAAGATTTACGTGATCAAGGAAAAAAATTACAGGATTTGATTGGTAACGAATCGGTGACTGTAGATAAATTTGGTGGCAAAGTAGTGCTTACTATGAACGGCAATCTATCTATTACTGGTTTGGCGATTGACCCAAGTGTACTTACTCCTGATAACAAACAAAAATTGGAAGAAGCAATAAAAGAAGCGCATACTGACGCATTCAAAAAAATGCAGCGTACCATCGCTATGAAAATGCAACAATCCGGTGATTTTGACATGCCCGGCCTAAACTAAATGTTTTCCCCTAGCATAAACCAACTGATCGACGCTCTCAAAAAACTTCCGTCTGTCGGAGAACATACCGCACAGCGGTATGTTTTTCATTGGTTGCGCTCGGGCAAAGGTGAAGTAAACGAACTCAAAGAGGCACTAGATAATCTTCTAAAAAATACCAAGAGCTGCAGCGTATGCTGGAATTTTTCTGATACCAATCCCTGCACTATTTGCACCAACGACAAACGCGACCACAACCAGATCTGTGTAGTGGCTGAAGTGCCAGATATTGCGGCTCTAGAAAAAACTTCTGCCTATAGTGGCGTATACCATGTACTGCGCGGCAGTATCGATGGTGGTGATCTGGACCACATGTCTGAATTGAAAATAAAAGAGTTGCTCAAACGTGTAGAACAAAATAAAGATTTGCAGGAGGTGGTGCTAGCACTGAGCCCGGATATGAGCGGCGAAACTACCATGCTATATCTCAAAAAAGAAATTTTGAATCTCAATCCAAAAATAAGAATTACTAGACTAGCGCGCGGATTGCCGATGGGATCTGACTTGCAGTATGCGGACGAGATTACATTGGGTAGTGCGCTGAAGAATAGAGTTTAAATTTATCTACAAACAAAAAACCCGACTTAATAAGTCGGGTTTTGAATTTATTCTTAAACGATTTCCACTTCAGTAAATCTCTGTCTCTGACCGTGTACTTTATGGAAACGAACTTTGTTCTTGAACTTTTCTACACGCAAAGTTGGATATTTACCCTGTTTGAGCACTTTACCAACCACAGCGGCACCTTCCAAATAAGGTTTACCAAGTTCAACCAAATTTCCTTCTTCGTCAGCTTTCAAAAGTACTTTTTCGAATTTGTATTCAGTACCTTCTTCTACTGCGATGTTTTCTTTATTCAATTTTTCAATTTTTAGTTTATCACCGGATGCGACGATATACTGTTTGCCGCCGGTAGCAATAATGGAGATCATAATTTTAGATTAAAGGCCCTTTTTATTGAGTCCAGCGAAGATGAACTACGGGCGACTTTTTAGATATAAACAGGTTTGATTGTATCAAATTTAGCCAAAAATGTCAAGGATAGACTAAATTACCGACTGATTTGCACATTATCCCCTATTTTCAAATGTAAATTATCCATGGATCCGGCTTTCAATTCCAGCACGCTATTGGATATATCTCTAGCGGCATATGGTGTCAGCTCAGCCTCAGTCGTGACTGGATCTAGCGGTACATTGGGTGCCATGTCCACAATTTTATTATCTTTTATCCAAATGATATCTATTGGAAACTGCATATCACGCATCACGAATACATGCTGCACGGCTGATGGAAATAAAAATATCATTCCATCGTACTCTCCTAGATCTTTGCGTCCACCTAGTCCTTTGACCCAGTGTTTGATATTATCGGACACCAAAACATTAAGGGCACGATTGTTTATTGTCACCTGCGCTTTTGGCCAATAATAATCGTAATACATTTTTAAACCAAAAGAAAATAAAACTATTAATCCCAAAACGACTAATTGCCAACTGTTATTTTTATTTTTTTCCATATAACTGTTTTTTAGAAACTACCGCTTCTAGGATCATAACAATAAGTATGAGACAAAGCAAGGTAACCAATTTCCAGCCGCTGGTCATAAACAACGCCGACAATCCAAACAAAGCGGCAAAGAGATAGAAAATTAAAACTGCTTGCCACTGTGCGAGTCCGCTATCTACCAGACGAAAATGGAGATGACGACGGTCGCCTTCAGAAATTGATTGCTTATTTTTTAAGCGGCCAATAATTACATACACGAGATCAATAATTGGCACAGCCATTACGAGGAGCGCAGTCGCGATTTTACTTCCAGCGATAATAGCGATAGTGCCGAGCATCAGACCCAAAAATTGCCCACCGCCTTCACCCAAAAATATTTTAGCCGGATTGAAATTTAAAAATAAAAATCCTAGACAACTACCGGCCAAAGTAAATGCAATCGCGGATACATCCGGCTGAAAAAATTTGGTGGTGCCGCCAGCAAGTGCCGCGACCGACAAGGCTCCAACCATCACTACACCCGTAGCTAGACCATCTAGCCCGTCCAAAATTTTTACGGTATAGATCATACCCATGAGCCACAGAAACGCCAACACTTCTACACCTACCAAGATAGTACCAAAAGCTTGAGTTTGAATTTTCCAAAAATCTAGTCCTATTGTCCCGCCAAACGGATTGGTAATACCATCAAAATTTAATCCTCCGGCTAAAACTACTAATACTGCCACAGCCGATAATAATAAACGATAATGATAGGCAATTTTAAATTTATCATCACAATATCCTACAATCACCAAAATCAGACTGGCTATAAAAAATAAAACCAGCTGACGCGCACTGAGATGACGAAAAACAATTCCACTATAATTATATAGATAAAAAACTACGAGCCAAAAAGAAGCGAAGATAGCCGTACCACCCAAAAGAGGAATAGATTTTTTGTGCTTTTTGCGTGCTTCATTGGGCACATCTACTATCTGCCATTTTTGCGCGAAAAATTTCACTGCAAAAGTAAATAATAAAGATAGTACCGCGGCGGCTAAAAAATATATCATACAACCCGAATATCTCCCCCAGCACCAATGACCACCTTATCACGGCGTTTTATTTTTCCACCTAATAATAATTCTGCCAAACGATTTTCTACTTTTTCCTGTAAAGCACGACGCATCGGACGAGCACCAAATTCCGGATCAAATCCAACATCGGCCAAAAATTCAAAAGCGGCTGGCTCGGCCTCTAGTTCTATGCCTTTGGCTTCTAAATCTTTTGCAACACGTTTGAACATTAATTTGGCCACTGCAATAATATCTGGTCTATCGAGCGCTTTGAAGAGCACGATACCATCAAAACGATTTAGAAATTCTGGACGGAAATTTTCTTTAAGTTCGCCGTGTAATAATTTTTCTTTTATTTTATCCGAAGTTTCACCAGCGCGCATCTGCTCCTGCACAAAAGAAGTACCAGCATTGGAAGTAGCAATGAGAATCACGTTGGTAAAATCTACCACATGACCGACACTATCAGTCAGACGCCCATCATCCATCACCTGCAAAAATAAATTTAAAATATCTTTATCAGCTTTTTCCATTTCATCTAATAGCAATAGAGAGAAAGGATGACGACGAATCGCTTCGGTAAGCACACCGCTGCCCTTTTCACCTGGCGCGCCGAGCAATCTATAGATACTACTCTTATCCTGATATTCACTCATATCCAAACGCACCATACGATCTTCTCCACCAAAATAAACTTCAGCAATGGTTTTGGCTAATTCAGTTTTACCCACACCGGTCGGACCCAAGAATAAAAAGTTTGCAATTGGACGTTTGGTCGAACGAATTTCCGCGCGGGCACGACGCAGAGCATTGGCTACCAGATCTACCGCTTCGCCCTGACCAACTACACGCTTATGCATCTCATCTTCAAGGTGCAATAATTTAGAAGTTTCATCGGATGATACTGTAGTCACTGGCACACCGGTCTTTTGAGATACTACTGTCGCCACATCTTCACCAGTCACAAAAGAATTTATTCCTTTTTTATTATGTGCATAAGATGCAGACTCTGTCATGATTTGTATAGCACTACCTGGCAAACAAATCTCATGCAAAAATCTAGATGACAATTGCACAGCTTTGGACACGGCATCATAAGAAAAAAATACGTGCTGACGATATTCGGTACTACCTACTTTGGATTCAAGCACTTGAATTGCCTGATCTTCACTCATCTCCTGAATTTCCACTTTGGCGTATAAACTACCAATTGGCGAGCTTACAATATGACGAGAATAATTATCCGGCTCAGTAGTAGCCAAAGTAAGAAAACGACCGCTGCCCAAATAATCATTGAGTGTGCCGGCCACATCCAGACTGCCTTCCTTTTCACCAGCTGAAACACCGGTCAATTCATGAATATTTGGAATATATAAAATAACATTCCCGGCACGACCAATATCTTGCATGATGCCAATTAGGCGCTCCACGGCTCCAGACGGCGTAGTACCAGCCAAAAGTTTAGGAATACTTAGACGCACCAAACGCTTATCTTTCAGACGAGTCGGCACATCATCCTCTACCATTTTTTTAGCCAAACCTTCGATGATACTGCTATTGCCGACACCGGTTTCACCCACCAAAATCGCATTCTGTCCCCCACCATCGATAATACGAAAAATTTCTTCAATTTCTTTTTCACG
>JAPLWP010000021.1 GCA_026396535.1 Candidatus Magasanikiibacteriota bacterium
GCCGCATCGTATTTTATTACTTGCTCATTTTTCCACGGCAGCCGATACATGAAGCTTGGCAGCCAACTACTCATCCCCTGTCGCCCTTTAACAATTTTTTTATATAATACTGTACTTACAAAAATTCCAGTTTTCCCTTGCTCAAGCATCGTAAGCCACAAATCCCAATCCTGAAATCTTTTTAAACTTTCATCAAAACCAGGAAAATCTTTGGATCGAATCAGCGAAGTGGTATCAATATAATTATTTTTTTTCAAAACCTCAGCACTAAATTTTTGGCTTCTCATTTTTTTCCAACCAAAACGAAACTGCGAATAAGCATAACTCGCTTCCGGATGTGGCTCTAGCCACTCGAGCATTTCTGGCACCATATGCGGATAGCAAAAAGTATCAGCATCCAAAAAAATCACGTACTCCCCTGTCGCCTCTTTAAATCCGCGATTGCGTGCGGCGGCGGCACCAAGATTTGGTTGATCAATAACTTTCTTAACTAATTTTTTTACATCTGGAAAATTCGGTGGCACCAAGATTGGGTTGGTCGATAACTTTTTTAACTAATTTTTTTACATCCGGAAAATTATTTAAAATTTTATCCAGCTCCTCGTGAAAATTATCCGTACTGCCATCGTTGACGATGATTATTTCCATTTCACATGAATACGCACCCCACACGATTGTACCCAAACAATCATCCAAAGTATGGGCGTGATTGTAAACCGGAATAATAACACTAACCGTTGGTTTCATATTAAGATAATTTCAAAACTTCTTTATTCCATCTAAAAGAATCTCTTACCCGAGTTTGGCCAGCCGTACCCAGAGTATGCGCCAATTCCTTATCCATCAATAATTTTACAATAGATTCTATCGCATCTTTTTCCTGGAAAATATCTACCACCATCCCAGTCTTCCCATCCAGCACCGCTTCTTCCACTCCACCCACACGCCCCGCCACTACTGGCAGGCCACAGGCCGCAGCTTCTAGAAACACTGTCCCCCAACCTTCTTCATGAGTATCGTCTTTATGTGTAAGCAATACAAATAGATCAGCCAAGTGATAATATTTTGGTAATTCAGCCGGAGCCATACTACCCAAAAATCTTACAACATTTTGTAAATTATTTTTTTGTACCAGGGCCATCACTTCATTCATCTTGGGACCATCACCTACTATCAGCCACACGGTATTTGGTACTTTATTGAGAATTTCCGGCATGAATCTCACCAGATGCGGATATCCCTTGCCCTCAGCCACGCGCGCCACCGTGATGATCACCCGTTTGCCGCTAAGCGCCAATTGCGAACGTAACAGATCTACCTGCGCCTGATTTTTTACTTGATCAAAAAAGTTATCCGATGGACATGGATACAGCACTCGCACATCCGCCAAATTTTCTACTACACTCAATAATTTATTTTTTAAAAATTCACTGTTCACCACTACCGCACTAGCGGACAGACACAGCTGAATAAATTTTTTGCGTTTGCTTGGAGTTGAAGTCGCCATCGCAATATCCGTACCATGCAAAAATAAAGTATACGGAATTTTTTTAAATTTTTTAATTAGATACGCGGCATATCCCACTGGCAACACATGATTCACATACAGCATATCAATTTTCTCCGCACTCACCAGAGCCGACAACTGAAAAAACAAACGCAACCAATGCGGCCAAATAAAACTCCAATAAGGACGCAGACGATAAGTCGGCCAGGCATTTTGCGCATCAAATTCTTTGGCCTGTTTGTCTGGCAAAGCATACACCACTGTCTCCTCTGCCGGCAAATGTTTGGCCAAATTATAAGTATAGCCAGCGATGCCGCCGATCTGAGGTGGATATTCTAGGGTAACAATCAATCTTTTCATAGAGCACTCTTTTTAGGAAAAATTTTATTATAAAATTTCATGATCAAATTTTTATCAACTGCACCCGTCAAAAGCAGTAGTACCAAATACAGCACCGCCGAAAATGGAATAATCAAAATAAAATGAAAATGCAAAGATAAATACCAAGCTAACAAAGCCATAGCAACCGCCGGAAAAAATGTCTGACTAAAATATTTCACCAGCTGCCAACCATCAATCACAATTGCCTTTTTACAAAACCAATATCCACCCACACACAAAATAATATTACTAGCCAATGCTGCCCAGGCTGCCCCAATTATTCCCAGCTTTGGCAACAAAATCAGATTCAAGATAATATTCACTATCAATACCACCGCCAGCAATCCAGTCTGCACCCGCTGACGATTGGTCGCATTCAGCGTCGCCCCCGTGACAAATCCCAAAAATCCAAAAATCAAACTCACGAGCAGTATCTGCAACACTGGAATCGCCGGAGCAAATTGCGCTTTATATAATTTAATAATCACTGGACTGGCCAGCGCCATCAATCCCAAAGTAAGCGGAAAAACAATCGCAAATAAATAGCGCCAAGATTTCAAAAACAGATCCCCTATCTTGTCTTTATCCGTCATAAACAATCCGCTCATCACCGGATAAATACTGGCCGACAATGCCGCCGGGATAAATTGAAAAGCAAAAGTAATTTTATAAGGCACACTCCAGTAGCCCAGCTCAGTGGCCGACAGCATCTTGGACATCAGCAGCGAATCGCTATAGGCATACAGACGGCTAATAATCCCCGCCAACGCAAACGGCCAAG
>JAPLWP010000002.1 GCA_026396535.1 Candidatus Magasanikiibacteriota bacterium
AATCTTTTTGAGCAGCCTGCACATCAGCATCGGTCAAAATTCCTACTTGGCGCACGGCATTATCCATGGCCACAGTGCTTTGAGCATAAATTAATTTCTGTTTGGCAGTATCTAGACCGGGGATAGTAAATGTGGAAGGACCAACATTATTATCTTTGCCTGATTTATCAGCATAGACCTGCGCTTTTATTTCTCCATTAGCTGGCACCGTGACTTTATCACTTAAACGAAACAAAACTCCACCAGGAGTCAGTAAACGAGTAGTCTTTACCAAAGTTTGAGGTTCAGCAGTCTTATTAAAAAGCGTCACTTCACCACCAGCAGTACCTTCGATAGTTTTCGAACCGGTAGGAAAATATTTTTGAGAAAAATTTACTACTGTAGAAGAAACTGTACCAGCAATAGAATCTTTGCCATCGGAAATAGCAGATAATTTCACATTCATGTTTACACTGCGGGTGTCTTCTTTAGCCATGATAGTAATAGTTGCTTTTTTAGAAGTAATTAAAACTACTACTCCTAGCAACACTACCGTTAAAACTAAAAATGACAGGGCAATAGTGCGATAAAAACCTACCGAGGGCTGAGCGTATGGCTCTCGAGTTTCAGTATGACGAACGCGCATATTAAAAATTATAAATATTTTTACAAGTTAAAATAATTATACCACAAAATTAGAATGATGACTACTGACTCACTCTAAATACTTCGTAAAGTGATGTAATTTTATCCAAGGCTTTGAGAACTCCGTCTTGAGCCATGGTTACCATACCATTTTTTACCGCTATTTCTTGGATAGTATATTCAGAAACCTGATTACTCAAAATAATTTGTTCCACTTCTTTGGTCATGATAAATATTTCGTATATACCAATACGCCCTTTGTACCCCAAACCACTACACTGTTCACAACCAGCGCCTTTATAGAAATGTAAATTAGCCATATCTATCTTGGCTTTTTCCGCTGGTGGTAATTTTTCCAATAATTCAGTGGCTTGACGCAAAGTTTCTGGTCCGGTTTCATCTTCCACCACACAATTTGGACAAATACGACGCACCAAACGCTGACCAATCACCGCGTTGAGGGCCGGTGCCAACAAAAATGGTTTCACACCCATAGAGAGGAAACGCGGAATAGCACCAGAGGCACTATTGGTATGAATAGTAGAAAGCATTAAGTGACCAGTAAGCGCGGCCTGGATAGCAATTTCGGCACTTTCTAGATCGCGGATTTCACCCACCATACAAATATCCGGATCCTGACGCAAAATACTGCGCAAACCTTTGGCAAAAGTATAATCATGTGACATGTCCACCTGACTCTGATTGATGCCGTCCATTTTAATTTCAATTGGATCTTCCAAAGTAATAATTTTTACACCTGGTTTATTTAGGGTGCGCAAAATACCATATAGAGTAGTAGTTTTACCACTACCTGTCGGACCAGTAGTGATGATCATACCATTTGGTCGCTCTACTTCTTTTTTCAGTTTCTCATAAGCTTCACCGCGCAAACCCAATTCATCATAAGTAACACCCTTGCTACCACTATGCAAAATACGCATTACCACACTCTCACCGTGGATAGTTGGCAAAGTAGAAACACGCACATCCAGAGTACCACTTCCAAGACGCAAAGTTACACGTCCATCTTGTGGCTTATCAGTAACATTAATTTTTAAAGCGGCCAATAATTTAATACGAGATACAAATCGCTTCCATTGTTCTTTGGGTAACTTAGCCACATCATGCAAGATGCCATCAATACGATAGCGAACCGCAATACCACTTTCTTCCGCTTCCACATGAACATCCGAAGAATTGATTTTCAAAGCGGCAGCAATAATGAGAATTAAAATATCGGTCACCGATACATCTACAAATTTTTCTTGTAATTTTTGTAAATTATTTATATCATCACCAAATTTTGCCAGATCTTCATCGGTAATACTGATATCTTTGGTAATTTCTTTTACTATCGGTAAATTATCATATAATTTCAAAACGTGTTCAAAACTATTTTCAGAGATTAGATAAATTGTGGCCGGTGCGTGATGACGTTCACCTAAATCAAAAATATATTGGCCAAGCTCTTCGCTTGGCTCCAAAATTCCCACTCTAACTTCTTCAGGAGTAGAATAAAAACACACTACCCCGCGAGACTCCGCGTCTTCCTGAGGAATAGTACGCAAAGATTCAGCGGATACCGGGAAGGCACTCAGATCAATATATTGCAAACCTAATTGCCCGGCATTTTGTGCGGTAATTTCTTCTTTTTCTTTCAGTTCAATTTTTTTCATTTTCTGCGTAAACTTGGCGGTGCTATCTTTATCACCACCAACAGGCGCCACTACTGTATCATCAGAGGGCTTTTTCAGCAGGTTTCCAATAGAGGGAAAATCCGAAGACATAATTATGACAATCTAAAAAACTTTTTCAAAAAAATAACAGTACGACTCCCCACTCCTTCATGATGCATTTTCATAAACAAATATACCCATGAACAAGTAACAAACGCATTAAAAATTCCAGCAGCCACCAATACAATCATGGCATAAAATACCATGCCAGTATACATTCCAAACAGAATTAGGCCATTGAACCCAGTCAATCCCGCAATTATCCAAACAATAAGCGAAGGAATAAAAGAAATAAATGAACCATACACCGCTACACCCAAAAAGAATACATTTAAAAGGACCAACACCATTCCCAACTCAAATGATACGAGCAAATGTTCTGATAAAAGTTCCCAGCCTTTTAACAAAGATTCTTTTACATTTTTATGTTCCAATAAAATATAACCACTGGCATAAATAATACTAGCCTCAAATAGCAGCGCAACGAGAATAGCCAAAGTACCAATAGCAACAAGTAAAAAACTTGAACCTAAACTATTACTTCGTAGTACCATTCGGGCCAATACTGCAAACAATCCCAAATCAATAAGTTGAAACAATCGGCCAAGCAAAGTCACGCCCAAAAGAGGACTAAATTTCTTTATACCTTTGTGCCAAGCTTCGTGTAATGGTAAAATCTTTCCAGTTTTATAATAATGAATTCCATAAGAAATAATAGCACCGCGTGAACCTACCGCTACAAATACCAAACCAAAAACTACTAATAAAATTATTCCAAGTAACCAAAGTCCAAGTAAAATAATTGCCAATTTATGCCAATTAAAATCTAAATGAAGGGCGGCAATTTGTTCTTGATTAAAAAAATAAAAACCATTATTCACAGTTCTGTAAAATGCTCCCAAGAAATCACTCAAACCCCATTGTCCAATCACCGCAGATAACAAACCAAAAATCCATAAAGACTTTTTTTGTTTCACCAGCGCCCAGGAATGAGCAAGTGCTTGGCGAAAAGTTGGCTCGTGCATAATACTATAACATACGTTATAGCATATTTCTGAAAAACAAAAAACCGTTCGCCCTACTCTGGTTCCAAATCTTTGGAAACAAAGTAGGTTGGCGAACGGTCTCTGTTGAGCCCGTAAGCTTCCCCCACCTGCTGGATACCTCCATGAATCAAGCAGTGAAAAAAGTTATGGCGCAGTGCAGCCGGTGATTGGGGCGGACAAGCAGACATCATCCCCGTCATCGTAACCACACCCCAACTCAAGAGTGCACGGGTTGCCGTCGTCACAGGCGATCAATTTGTGAAACTCTGGACAGGTAAGATTAGGCAAACACTTGCCCATCCACCCGTCGTAGTGCCACAATGGATCGCCGTCATGACAAGTCTGAACAATGCCTTGGCAATCGTCGCCCTCATCACACGGCATACAGCCCACAGCCCAAACATTGACACACATACCCGTCTTTGTGTCGCAGGTATCCGCGGTGCAAGCGTTGTTGTCATCACAAGTTGAAGTACACTGCTTAAAAGGTTCTTCAACGGCAGTGGATGGCGTGACATCGTGGGCCGGATCCTCATCAGAAACCAGGGTGGCATAACTCGGTTGCGCAAACGCTGGTGCTACCGTCGAAGACGAGGAAATCTCCTGATCGACCACACAGCCGACCAAAAAAACTAGAAACAGAACGAGAGAAAAGTTCCTCATAACAAACACCTCTAGCGCAACAGCGCCATGATTGGCCAAAATTGGCACGAATAAAATGTTTTACAATACAACTTGTTCGTACCAATTTAAGATAAAAAGAACAGGGTTATTTTTACAACATTAGAGAATAGCATAAATTAAAGAAAAAGTCAATGATGGCTAAACTAAAAAACACCGATAATGATTTATTATTGGTGTTTTTATTTTTTTATTTTAAACCTGCGGTCTGTCTCCCAAAATTCTGATCACATCATCCTGTTCTACGGTTTCCTTTACCATCAACTCAGCCACCAAGGCTTCCATCTTTTGTTTTTGAGCACCCACTACTTCACGAGCACGTTTTTCGGCTTGATCAAGCAGGTCTTTGATTTCGGCATCAATCTGACGAGCAGTCTCATCGCTATAATCGCGCTGTTCGTGAATCTCTTTACCAAGAAAAACCATCTCGTCTTGAGCTCCAAAAGTACGAGGTCCGAGTTTGCTACTCATACCATAGTGCATCACCATATTACGAGCCGTCTTGGTAGCATTACTAAGATCAGAACTTGGTCCGGTAGAGAGCATATCATCACCAAAAATCATTTTTTCTACCACATAGCCGCCGAGCATCATAGCCAAAGTATCTTTAAATTGAGAAATAGTCTGGTAATGTTTATCTTCAATTGGCATGTGGAGTGTATAGCCGCCAGCCGCACCACGAGAAATCACCGACACTTTGCGAATCGGATCACAGTGAGCCATGAAATGACCTACTACCGCATGGCCAGCTTCATGATAAGCAGTCATCTTTTTATCTCGTTCGCTAGTTACTCTATTTTTTCTTTCTGGTCCCAGCAATACTTTTTCTACACTTTCTAGCACTTCACTTTCACCCACAGTTTTCTTGCCACGACGTACGGCTAATATTGCCGCTTCATTTAATAAGTTATCCAAATCCGCACCAGAAAATCCAGGAGTACGCTGAGCCAATTTTGCCAAAGAAACTTCCGGCTCCATTGGTTTGCCAACAGCATGAATTTTCAAAATTTCTTCACGGTCTTTGATGTCTGGCATATCAATAGTCACACGACGATCAAAACGACCAGGACGAAGAAGAGCAGGATCTAATACATCCGGACGATTGGTTGCAGCCATAATAATGATACCAATGTTGGCTTCAAAACCATCCATCTCTACCAATATTTGATTCAGAGTTTGTTCGCGTTCATCGTGACCACCGCCAAGTCCTGTACCACGACGACGACCGACAGCATCAATTTCATCAATAAATATAATAGCCGGAGCCGCCTTTTTTGCTTTTGCAAAAAGATCACGCACACGACTAGCACCAACACCCACAAACATTTCCACAAATTCCGAACCACTCATATGGAAAAATGGCACACCCGCTTCACCAGCAACAGCACGAGCCATCAGAGTTTTACCGGTACCAGGAGATCCCATAAGCAAAAAACCTTTTGGAATTTTGGCACCCATGTCGGCAAACTTTTTTGGATCTTTGAGAAAATCTACGATTTCTTCCAATTCTTGTTTGGCTTCTTTAGCGCCAGCTACATCAGCAAAAGTTTTCTTACCTTTTTTCTCCGGATCAAATTCTTTTGGATTGCTTTGTCCAAAACCCATCGCTTTGTTATTACCACCTTGCACACTACGAGTCATGAAATATAAAAATACCATGATGATAATTAGCGGCACAATGGCTGGCAATAAATTAGCGGCCCAAAATTTCCAAGAGCTTTGATCTTTTATTTCTACTTCTACATTAGCACGAGCAGTATCGGACACGCCGTAGTTTTTCATCACATCACCAAAAGATTCGCTGGATTCTTTTTTTGCTTCTTGCTGTTTGGCATTCGCGTCTTTCATGGTAGCGGTCAAGATATCGCCCTGCACCGTCACTTTTTTGACAGTGCCAGCATTTATTTCCTGCACCAATTTGGCAATATCTACATTTTCAGGCTTTTTGTCCTGACTAGAGCGCGACAAGCCTAAAACACCAGCTACAACCAAAAGTACCAGGAATACAGCCAAAAAATTCTTCAAAAAGTTTTTCATAAATTTAGGTTAAATAGGTAATCGGTCTCTTTACTATCCTATTATATAGTAGTAAATAATACAATGATTCTACCTCAAAACTTCCAATTAATCAAGGGTGATAAAATAAACAAAAAATCACCCACGCTATTTAAAAACAATAAAATTATTTTTAAATAGCGATAGTGGGTGATTTTAAATCTTACCCATCCATATGGAGCTTACTCAACATATGGATGGGGCTGGTTTGATGACTCAAGCTTTGAACTTTGGCACCAAACTATTTTGATGAAAAATGCTTGCCATGACCACGATTTGGCCGGACCGTGGAAAGATCTTCACCGGGTGAAAGCGGATCACCCATGCCTGGCGCTGTTCGCTAAACGCCATATACGGGATGCTCAGACACACCTCAAACGGATCACTGTATGGCTCCATGATCTCCGCCGCAGCGAAATAGATGTTCAGGCCACGCAGATTCCCCGGCAAATTCGCTTGGTCCATGATCAGCACCTCCGCGTCGCAGAGGCCAAAATCACCTTCCAAGGTTTTCGCTCGCTTCAGGAACTCAACTTCTCTGATAGTACCCTCCCCCGATTTGAGAACTGGAACAAATTCAACATGCTCCAATCCGAAGTTTGCAGACATTGGCTGATCCTTCGTCACCAGACATTCTGGTGGATAAAGGATGCCGGCCAGCCGATCCGACGGCAGACCCATTCGCTTCGCTCCCTGCATTATTGCCCCCAGCAAAAAAATTGAAATACAAAACCTAAAAAACACTACTATAAAAATATTAAAAAGTCAATATAAAAACCGCCCTAACTAAGGACGGTTTTTAATTAATTTTTTTCTTATTCAGTCTTAGCTTCTTCTTTAGCTTCTGGCTTTTTTTCTTCTTTCTTGGCCTTGCCTTTCACGCCGGCTACTTTCAAGCCCAAGCGGTGTTCAGCTGGCTCCAAAGAAACCACTTCAAATTCTAATTCTTGTCCGAGTTTGAATTTGTCGTGAATGTTGGCGATTGGATCATCAGAAAGTTCAGAGATGTGAGCCAAACCATGGATATCGGCATCCAATGCTACCATCAAACCAAACGGTTCAATTTTGAGCACTTTGCCTTTTACCTTTTCACCCATTTTATATTTGTCTTTTACTTGTTTCCAAGGATCGTCTACTAGACGTTTCAAAGACAAATAGATTTTGGAATGATCGAGCTGGATAATTTGAGCTTTTACCTGATCACCAACTTTGAGTACATCTTTCGGGTGATCAATTCTCTGCCAAGCGATTTCAGAAATATGGACCAGGCCTTCAAGGCCATCACCAAATTTCATGAAAGCACCAAAGGAAGTAAGAGCGGAGATTTCGCCATCGACGATATCGCCAATCTTGTAAGCTTCCAATACGGCTTTCTGAGAATCTTCCCAAACAGCGCGTTCGGATACGATTAATTTTTCATCTTTTTCATCCACGTCAATTACTTTCACTTCAAATTCTTTACCAGATAATTCACGCAATTTGTCCAAGATGCGATTTTTGTCGCCACCAGTAACGCGTGGATAATGATCTGGAGAAAGCTGAGATACTGGCATAAAACCAGCAATCGCACCCACCTGCATCATCACACCACCTTTGTTGGCAGACAATACTTTGGCTTTGATAGTAAGACTTTCTTTCATGTATTTGCGCATATTGTCCCAAGCGCGAGCAAAACCAGCGATACGGAATGACAATTCCATTTCACCATTTTCATTTTCAAGATCGATTACAGTAGCTTCCACTTCGTCGTCAGCCTTGAGGTTGGCATATTCGCGGGATTCTACAAAAAGTTCGCGACCACGGACAACACCAGTAGTCACACCTTCGATATCGATACGCACTTCACCGCGATCAGCGGAGAGCACTTTACCTTTTACTACGTCGCCAACTTTTGGCACGTTGATGGCCATATTTTGCAACAAGGTTTTGAAATCTTGTTTAGCCATATTTTTGTTTGCGTCTGTCATAAAACAAAAAAACACTGTTTATCCCTTCTGATCTTAGTCAGAATGAGTGATAGCCACTAAATTGGGCTAACTTAAATGTTTAATTTATAAGAGAATTATATACCTTTTAGGGTATTTTGTCAAGAATGTAAGTCCAGCACCAAATAAGGCCTAAAAAGGAGTAAAAATGGGTATAAAATCACTTGGCAAGTCTTGCGTCCAAATAGGCCTTATGATATAATTTTACTAGTCATTTTTTATGTAATTTATACGCTAACTTAAGCAAAATATGCACATTTCCTGGCTTGGACAAACCTGCGTGCGCCTGCAGACCAAAAATCAAGATGAAGAGGTTGTAGTATTAATAGATGCTTACAAACCAGACAGCGGTGATTTTCCTCGTAGTTTTACCCCTCAAATGGCTTTATACAGCCACGGACTAGATGGCGCGGCTACTACTTCCCAAGATCCTTTTATTATCTCTACCTTTGGCGAATGTGAGGTCAAGGGCGTAATGTGCTATTCCCTACCAGTAGAAGGTGGACAGATTTTCAAAATCAACGCTGAAAATTTGAATGTGGTGCACTTGGGCAAAATAACTCAAAAAATTGATGACGCTACTATAGAGAAGCTCGGCACACCAGATGTGCTGATTATTGCTGTAGGTAATAGCAAAGAATATTTGACCCCTGAACAAGCTTCTGAATTGATCACCGCTATCGAACCACGCATCGTGATTCCAATTGGCTACCAATGTGACACTGATCCAAAAGTGGGCACTCTTTCTGATTTCCTAAAAGCTTCAGGACTGAAAGCTGAAATGACTGACAAAAAATTAATCTTAAAGAAAAAAGATTTACCGACTGGCGAAACAAAATTAATGGTGTTAGAAAAAAATTATTAAAATATGCCAGCCAAAAAAGGAGGCAAAAAGAAAAAACAAAATCCAGCGGATTCCGAGATGAAACCGATGCCATCACTGGTATTCAACAATATCCGCATGACCCACGATCTGCCTGCACAAGAGCAAGCGGATAAACCGGAGATAGAAATTCCAGAAAAAAAATCTGATCCTCAAAAAAGTATTCGCGAAAAATTTGTGGATCAACAGTTGGCCCGTCATAATAAAATGACTTACTGGTTTTATGCCGGTATGGCCGTAATACTCGCGGCAATAATATTTTTCTGGGGATTTTCTCTCTGGTCAAATCTCACCAGTATCAATTGGAAAAAAACTGAGGAGAAAAAAATAATGGACAAAACTTCGACCGATCTCAACCAAGCTTTTCAAACTGACAAACAAAACGAATTACAAAATCAGCTAACAAAATTACAGATAAAACAACTTTTGCAACAAGCGATAAAAAATCAGCCGCCGACCACCACTACTTCTACCACAACCCCTACTAGCACTACGACCACTATTACTAATACATCAACTATCCCAACTACTACCAAGAACTAATATGCAAAATAAACTTGAACTACCTAAAAACGATATTGGAAAAATTATCAACGCGCCGATTGTCGGTGAAATGCAGCGATCCTATTTGGAATATGCCATGAGCGTTATTATCTCTCGTGCTCTGCCAGATGTTCGCGATGGTCTCAAACCAGTGCATCGCCGTATTCTTTATGCGATGTGGGATATTGGTTTGCGTCACAACAATAAATACCGTAAATCCGCACACGTAGTCGGTGAAGTGATGGCCAAATACCATCCGCACGGTGACTCTTCTATCTACGAAGCGATGGTGCGTATGGCGCAGGAATTTTCCATGCGTCATCAATTGGTAGACGGTCAAGGTAACTTTGGTAGCATGGACGGTGACTCCGCCGCGGCGATGCGTTATACCGAGGCTCGTTTGCGCTCGATTGCTGAAGAGATGCTTTTTGATATTGAAAAAAATACCGTTAGTTTTATTCCTACTTATGACGGTTCCCACAATGAACCGACAGTACTTCCAACCAAATTACCAAACTTACTGCTCAACGGTACGATGGGTATCGCAGTAGGTATGGCCACTTCTATTCCTCCGCACAATCTTTCTGAGCTATGCGATGGTATCGCCCAGCTTATTGAGAATCCAGATACTACCATCGAAGAACTTTGTGATATTATCAAAGGACCAGACTTCCCAACCGGCGGTATTATCTATAATAAAAAAGATATTTTTGCGGCTTGT
>JAPLWP010000158.1 GCA_026396535.1 Candidatus Magasanikiibacteriota bacterium
GCCGTAACGAAAATTTATAGCCAATTATGCGAACTTTTATCAGGTAAAAATTATAAGATGTTTTTGTTTTATTCTGCCAACTCTTTCAGGTCTATTGGATAATTTTTTCTACCACTTCCTGGACATTTTTAATAGGAGCTATTTTTAGTCCGACAATTTTTGGAAGTTTGGAAGAGTTTGGTAACACCGCAATTTGCAGTCCAAGATTTTTAATTTCGTTTAATCTTTTTTCCGTATTATTTACGGATCGTACTTCGCCACTCAAACCAACTTCACCAAAGGCAGCTAATCCTACAGGAATAGTTTTGTCCTTAAGACCAGAAGCTATAGCCATGATGACAGCTAGATCAGCGGCAGGCTCATCTACCTCTAAGCCTCCCACCACATTTAAAAACACATCGTAGCTTTCTAGCGGTAGTCCAGCACGACGAGATAGCACACCGATTAAAACTTGTAGACGGTTGAGATCAAATCCGGAAGAACGACGCTGAGGGAATCCAAAATTTGTTTTAGTTACCAAGGCTTGGATTTCTATCAGCATGGGGCGAGTGCCTTCCATCACACAGGTGATAATTGTGCCGGGTACCGAGTCGGTGCGTTCGCCTAGTAGGGAAGCGGATGGATTTTTTACTTCGCGTAGGCCATCTTTTTCCATAGTAAAAATTCCCACTTCGTCAGTTGGACCAAAACGATTTTTGGCAGCTCGTAAAATACGAAAATCATGAAAGCGATCACCTTCAAGATATAATACTGTATCTACTAAATGTTCTAGAGTTTTAGGTCCGGCTACATTACCATCTTTGGTTACCTGGCCAATGAGAATAAAAGTAATATTATTTTTTTTGGCTGCTTCCATTAATTTCATTGTACAAGCTCGCACCTGGTTGATGTTTCCGGCTTCTCCTTCTACCTCCGCTGAGTGCATGGTTTGAATGGAGTCTACTATAGTTAGTTTAGTTTTTTGAGAGATAGCTGTAGGAATGATTGTTTCAACATTTGTTTCATTGGCCAAACCCAAAGTAGAGGAGGAGACATCTAAACGGCTGGCACGAAGTTTTATTTGTTCTACTGATTCTTCTCCAGAAAAATATAAAGCATCGGAGAAAATTGCTGAGAGTTGAAGAGCCAAAGTAGATTTACCAATTCCTGGATCGCCGCCCAGTAGAATAAGACTGCCCGGTACAATGCCGCCACCTAGTACGCGGTCTAGTTCAGAAATATTTGTTTTTAAACGAGCAAAATTTTGTTGACTTACTTCAGAGAGTTTTACAATCTTCGCGGTAGGATAGTCGGCAGTTTCGGCATTTTTGGGAGTAGCTACCGAGGTCACACTTTTTTCTACCGTACCCCATTTACCGCATTCCAAACAACGCCCGGTCCATTTTTGGAATTGAGCATTACAGTTGGAGCAAACAAATATGGTATTAGTTTTCATCTTAAAAATTAGTTAGCGACTAGCTTGGAAAGAATGTCGGTAATATTTGGATTGGTTTCCAAATTTAGTCTTTTATTATTTACATATAAAGCCGGCACTTTGGAAATTCCCAAAGTTTGACTCAGTGCAATTTCGCCAGCAATTTTTTGTTGGGTAGTAGGATCATTAAGACAATCTCTCCAAGCAGAAGTGTCC
>JAPLWP010000130.1 GCA_026396535.1 Candidatus Magasanikiibacteriota bacterium
TCGGAATTTAAAATGTTTTGCGACATATTGAAAAAAATTTGATTGGTGGATGATACTGGATTTGAACCAGTGACCTTTGCAATGTGAATGCAACGCTCTAACCAGCTGAGCTAATCATCCTAAAAAAGGATTACAAAGGAATGGTTTTATGTTATCACAGGGTAATAAAAAAATCAACTGAAAAAGGTTGCCAAATCGGCATTTTTGTGCTATAATTTTTTTACTTATATGATTGAAAAAGATTCTATAAATTTATTGGAGCCTCAAGAGCTCGACCCAATAGAGCCAAAGCCAAAAAAGAAAAAAGTACTTTGGCTATTTTTTATTATTGCCATTCTATCAATTGTGGGCTGGAAAGCTGTTCACGGCCTCACTCTTTCGGTCTGGCCTAATGACGCAGCCAACTACGACATGAAGACATTACAACCCAAAAATGTAGGCGTACTTGAGACCGTAAAAAACTTTATTCTGCACTCTGACAATATACTAGACGGCCAACAGGATGACCGTATCAATATTTTATTGCTTGGCGTCGGCGGTCCGGGTCATGATGGTGCTTATTTGTCGGACACGAATATTATTTTGAGCATCAAACCAAGCACCCATGAAGTCGCGCTCATTTCTATCCCGCGTGATTTGGGAGTAAATATCGAAAACCACGGCGTACGCAAAATAAATGCAGCCGATGCTTTTGGTGAAGCGGAAAATCCAGGACTAGGTGGTGAATATGCGCGCCAAATTTTTGCGAAAAATTTTGGATTGGATATTCCCTACTATGTACGTGTAGATTTTAAAGCATTTCAAGAAATCGTGGACGAAGTCGGCGGCGTCACTGTGAATGTACCGCGTACTTTTTCCGATTCGGAATTTCCAGGTGAAAATTTTTCTTATCGTACCATCTCTTTCAACGCCGGAATACAAACTATGAATGGCGCAACCGCTCTAGACTATGCACGCAGTCGCCACGGCAACAACGGCGAAGGTTCTGATTTTGCACGCAGTCGTCGCCAACAAATTATTTTATCCGCTCTAAAAGAAAAACTTTTATCTTTTGGCACTTATACCAATCCGGTACATGTTCAAAATATTCTTTCTTCTCTTTCCAATCACATTACTACCAATTTAAATTTTGGTCAGATGATGTATTTGGCCAATATGGCCAAAGAGGCAAACAAAGATATTAAAAATTTAGTAATCGACAATGGCAATAACGGTTTTCTCAAATCATATATCGCCGACAGTGGCGCCTTTATGCTTGGGCCAACTACTGGTAATTTTGATCAAATAAATTTGTCGATGAAAAATGTCTTTGAAGCTGAGCTCACCAAACCTACTCCCAACCTATCCGAACAAAACAAAACTATTTTCCCAACTGGCAAAGTACAGGTACTCAATGGTACTTGGCGCGCTGGCTTGGCCGCGAAATATCAGCATGATCTGGAAAATGTCGGCTTATCTACTCTATCCTCCGGTAATAGCCCACGACGCCCTATCGACATTACTTCCATATATATAATCAACCCAAAAGTTTCCCAAGAAGTTATCAAAGCCGTACAAGCCGCTGTACCTGGCCAGCTCAAAGTGGGCGCACCAGACTGGCTATTGGCGTCGAGCACTACCGCTGTCTACAACAGTGCTTCTTCTACCGCCAATTTGAATTTTAACCCGGAAGCCGATATACTGTTAATATTAGGAACTGATATAAAATACTAAAATATGTCTACACCCGCAAAAATAGTTGATTGGAATCTGCCGATAGTCGCGCTGGTTGGACGCGTGAACGTAGGTAAATCCACTTTGTTTAATCGCTTGACCGAAAGTACTCAAGCTTTAATTTCCAACATCCCAGGTACTACTCGTACTCGCAATGTCGGCCTCGCTATCTGGCGCGGCAAACAAGTGCGTATCGTGGATACCGGTGGTCTTACTTTTTCTGATGAAGTATTGCTCGAAAAAGATATCATCAAACAAACCGAAGCGGCTATCAAAGAAGCTAGTGTCGTAGTGTTTGTCACTGATATCCAAGACGGTCTATTACCACAAGAAAAAGAATTGGCTAAATTGTTACTCGAAAAGAAAAAGAATTGTCCGATTATTTTTGTAGCCAACAAAGCCGACAACCCACTAGATCAATCTCTTAAATACGAACGCAACTGGCTCAAGCTTGGTTTTGGCGCTCCTTATGCAATCTCCGCACAAAACGGATCTGGCCTTGGTGAATTGATGGAAGAAATTTTCAAAAATTTGAAAAAGAATCCAAAAAAACCAAAAGAGATTCCAGATATCAATCCAATCAAGGTAGCATTAATTGGCAAACCAAACGTGATTCGTCGCAAGGCCAAAGTAGGCGGTCATTTGGAACGCCAAGGTATTGGCAAAAGTATCGAAGCGATGAAACGCGCTGATATTGTTTTATTTCTACTTGATACTACTTCCCCTATCACTGATCAGGATCAGCAGCTAGGTGGATTGCTACGCGAAAGCACCAAGAGTGTAATCATCGTAGTAAACAAATGGGACTTGAGTGATGACAATACCGATTCTTTCCGCAATGATGTAAAATTAAAAATTCTCAAACATTTCCCTCATATCGCCTACGCTCCGATTGTATTTGTGAGTGCGGCTACTAGCTATCATATTCACCAAATCTTCCCACTGATTGCTCGTGCTTACGCTGAACGGCAGACAATAATTGACGAAGAAACTCTCGAAGCCTTTATCAAAAGCATGGTAAAAAAACATTTGCCTTCTCGTGGCAAAGGTGTGCGCCATCCGCAAATAAAAGGCTTTCATCAGATCAATGCTGGCCCACCAATTTTTGAATTGTTTATCAAATACAAAACTTCTCTGAACATTTCTTACGTCCACTTTTTGGAAAATCGTTTGCGTGAACAATTTAGTTTTTTTGCCGCTCCGATTATTATCAAATTGACCAAGACTAAGAGAACCTAGCATGAACATGAAATTAATTATTGCCTTGGGCAACCCTGGCCGAGAATATGAAATGACCCGACATAATGCCGGTTGGTTGGCTTTGGATAAATTAATTAAAGAAGAAAGCTTGGTAGGAAAAAAATTACCAAAAGCCCACAGCGAAGTTTTTGATTTCAAATTAGATCGCGAAAAAATCCTTTTGGCCAAACCCCAAACTTATATGAATAATTCTGGATTGGCCGCAATGGAGCTCATGAAATTCTACAAAATCACCAACAAAGATATTATCGTAATTCACGATGATAAAGATATTCCAGTTGGCGAAATTCGCGTACAGACCGACAGAGGCGCCGCTGGCCACAATGGTATCAAATCCCTCATCGAACACCTTGGCACCAAAGATTTCACTCGCATCCGTATCGGTGTCGGCCCTATCACTGCCGAAAAAATTGAAGTGATTAGCAACTTTGTTTTAAATAAATTCACTAAGGAGGAATTTAAAATATTACAAACCGGACTTGATAGTACTATCAAAGAAATCAAGCGACTCTCCTTGGCGATGTAATTTTAAATTGTGAACTACCAAGCTTGGTTGGCCCACTTTCCCAAGATCACTTATAGCCGCTACGGCCGACTTCGGGCGTATTTTTTCGATCTCAAAAATTTGTATACGGCTGAATTGGACGAAATAGTCAAAGCTGGAATCGAAGAAAATATTGCGATGGAATTTTTGACTTGGCGCGACAAAAATCCAATAGAAAAAATATTGGAACGCATGCAAAAAGAAAATATTTATACTGTTTCACTAGGTGAAGATAATTACCCTCCCCTATTAGCTCAAATCACTGACCCACCTCATACCTTATTCGTGCGTGGCCAATTGCCACCGGTGCAACAACCTACTTTGGGAGTAGTCGGCACACGTCGTTTTACTACTTATGGTAAATTGGTGTGTGAAGATCTGGTGACGCCTCTGGCGGCGCAAGGCATAGTGATTGTCAGTGGACTAGCACTTGGTATTGATGGCATTGCCCACACGGCTACATTGGAAGCAGGCGGCACCACTATCGCGGTACTGGGATCGGGAATAAATAAATCTTGTATTTTCCCTTCGGCTCACCGCACGCTGTCCGAAAAAATTATTGAACAAGGCGGTGCGGTAGTATCGGAATATCCTGTAGATTTTGCTCCCACTCAATATTCTTTCCCAGCCCGCAATCGCATCATTGCCGGATTATCTCTAGGCACGCTCGTGATCGAAGCGCCGGCCAAATCTGGTGCTCTAATTACCGCACGCTGCGCATTGGCTTACAACCGCGAAGTGATGTGCGTACCACACGCCATCACCTCACCCACCGGAGCTGGTCCAAATAATTTAATAAAATTTGGCGCCAAGATGGTGACTGAACCCAATGATATTTTGGAAGCATTAAACCTACAAGAAATAAAACAAATTATTCCTGTAAAAAAAGAAAATATAGATATTAGCACTCCGGAAGGAAAATTTTTAAACTGTCTTACAAAGGAACCAAAAAATATTAATCAGATAATTCTCGAGACCAAAATAGAGAGTGCGGCCATGAGCGCCACGCTCACCATCATGGAAATAAAGGGGCAGATAAAAAATCTAGGTGGAATGAATTATATAAAAAAATAATGCCGACTGAATCGGGATTATTTTAATAATTTTTATTTTTTGTCTTCTGAATTTCCTCTGGTCATTCTAAACCATCCGGTAGCTTTTTTCCACAAACTAGGATCTGCATCTACCCTCTTCTCTTCAGCTGCCAAATCAATCTTTGGAACGGATGTTTGTATTTTTACCTCACTAACTCTGGTAATATTCTGGCCTTTTCTAACGCCCTGGCCATTCTCATTTACTAAAACAATTTCTACTATTGGTCTGCTGTCGCCTATTTGGACTCGCATTTCTACGGTCATCTGAGTAAATGGTACTATATCCTCCAACTTCCAAGCGCCAACCGGATCATTATCGCCTCCAAATAAATCTTTAACAAACAGCTCAAATTGTCCAGGATTTTCAAATTTTAAACTACTCGTTGCACGTTTAATAAAACCCACTACCTCCGCATCCCTATTGTTGGCCACATCATCAAAAACATGCTCCAGCTCTTTTTGACTTATTTTCTCAACATGTCTTCGGTGTTCGTCGCCTCTAGTACTTGCTTTGGCCACATCACCACCTCTTAATCCTTGATGTATATCCGCCAAACTTAGTTCCGTAACAGTGTCTTTTGGTACTGTTTTTTTCACAGAAACCGGAGTAATATCATCATCGCCCAACTGCTTCATATTTGGGTCTTGTGGAACATCAAAAAATTTAACTGGTCCAGAAACATCATCATCAATTACTTCTGGTCCTGTGTCAGGACGTTTGATCGCTGGAATACTCACGCGAGCATCGCCGACACAAGCACCGGTAATATGATTTTGTCCGCAAACTCTACAAATAGGTTGATCATTCATATAATAATTTTATATCAAAATTCTACCACCAAATTGACATTTCTGTCAAAAAGGATTATTGTTGAGACAAATAATTTTGTCTTATGTCCAAACTTGTTATCGTAGAGTCACCCGCCAAAGCCAGAACAATTTCCAAATTTTTGGGAAGAAAATTTGTGGTCAAATCCTCTTTTGGCCATGTTCGTGATCTTCCAAAAAGTAAAATGGGTGTAGACACTGCGAATAATTTTGAACCTCATTATATTGTGAGTCGCGACAAAAGCAAAATTGCCAAAGAACTCAAAGCCGATGCCAAAGGCACCGATGAAATCCTATTCGCTACCGATGAGGACCGTGAAGGAGAAGCTATTTCTTGGCATTTGGCACAAATTTTGGGCGTAGATCCAGCCAAAGCTAAACGTATTGTATTTCATGAAATTACCAAAACTGCAATCGAAGAAGCAATAAAAAATCCTCGTCCACTAGATCTCAAAATGGTAGACGCCCAACAGGCTCGTCGCGTGTTGGACAGATTGGTAGGCTACGAACTCTCTCCATTCCTCTGGCGCAAAGTGGCCAAAGGATTGTCCGCTGGTCGTGTACAGAGTGTGGCCATGCGTCTCACTGTCGAACGCGAACGTGAAATTTTAGCTTTCAAACCGGAAGAATATTGGACCGTTGAAGGTGTTTTTGCCAATACCGAAAAAATAGATTTTAATGCCAAACTTTCCGCTACTCCAGAAAAAAAGCTGGAAAAAATGGATATCACGAATCAAGAAATGGCCGACAAAATCATGGCCGACCTCAAAGGCGCTACATATATAGTAGGTGACGTCGAAAAAAAGACTACCCATCGCAACCCACCTCCTCCCTTTACCACTTCCACCATTCAACAAGATGCCAACAACCGTCTAGGCTTTTCTGCCAAACAAACTATGCGCCTGGCCCAACAGCTGTACGAAGGTATGGAAATTGGCTCTGAAGGCTCGGTTGGTCTTATTACCTATATGCGTACCGATTCGGTAAACATGGCTCAAAAATTTTTAACCGATGCGCACGCGGTAATTAAAGCAGACTACGGTGACAAATATCTTGTCGACAAACCTCGCACCTATACCAACAAAAGTAAAAATGCTCAGGAAGCCCATGAAGCTATCCGCCCGACTGAAGCTGGCCGTACTCCCGATATTGTAAAACCATTTTTGGATAAAAATCAGTTCAAACTTTATGAATTGATTTGGAATCGCGCGATGAGCACCCAAATGACAGCGGCCGAAATTTCTTCTACCGGTGCTAATATCGTTTCTCAAAATAAATACACTTTCCGCGCTACTGGCCAATACGTGGTCTTTGATGGTTACCTCAAATTATATCCAGATAAAAATAAAGACAACTCTTTGCCAAATCTGGAAAATGGCCAAAAAGTAAATTGCCAAGAACTTAAACCAGAACAACATTTCACCGAGCCACCAGCTCGCTACAATGATGCAGCCTTGGTAAAAGCGCTAGAAGAACACGGCATCGGTCGTCCTTCTACTTATGCGCCAACTATCGCTACTATCGAAGATCGTGGCTATGTAGAGCGTGATGAAAAAAAGCGTCTCAAACCACGCGATATTGCTTTTACCGTGAACGATCTTTTAGTCCAACATTTCCCAAATATTGTGGATCTAGAATTTACAGCCAAAATGGAAGAAAATTTTGATGAAATTGCTCGCGGTGAAAAAGAATGGCAGCCGGTGATTGGTGAATTTTATTTCCCTTTCAAAGAAAATCTCAAATTAAAAGAAACTGAAATTGCTGAAAAAGTAAAAATACCGGATGAAACCACCGACGAAGTCTGTGAAAAATGTGGCAAACCGATGGTCATAAAAAACGGCCGCTTTGGAAAATTCATGGCCTGCTCCGGATATCCAGATTGTAAAACTACTAAAAATATTGCCAACCTCACTGGTGTGAAATGTCCAAAATGTGGCCAGGGGGATTTGGCCGGACGCAAAAGCAAACGCGGTAAAATGTTTTATGGTTGCAACCGTTATCCAAATTGTGATTTCGCGCTCTGGGACAAACCCACCGGTGACAAATGTGAAAAATGTGGATCGCTCATGACCCAAACTTTCAAAGGTGAAGTAAAATGTTCCAACAAGGAATGTAAATAATATGACCCAAGAAGATTGGGACATAAAAATAGAATCACCCACCAATCAAAAAATTATTGGTGTGGTGATTTTTTATTTTTTAATCACCTTTATTCTGTCGCGCCTCATGGTATATTTGGTACTAGGACGCTGGCTACCAAACTTCTTCCTTACTGTCCGCGGTGTGCATATCCATCATTTTACGTATGGTGTGATTATTCTGGTGCTAGTCGGCCTATATCTCATCCTGCGCCGACCGGACGTAGAATCTGAAATGTTCAAAATCGCCTGTGCCGTCTATGGCATCGGACTTGGTCTTACTTTTGATGAATTTGGTATGTGGGTGCGCCTGGCTGATACCTACTGGATGCGCCAGAGCTACGATGCCATAATCGTAGTCTTCCTTACCCTGCTCAATATCGCCTATTATCGCCAAGTAATTAGTGGGGTAAAAGAATTGGGTATTTTACTCAAAAAAATCTTCCTAAGGCTCTTTTCTATTGGTTAATCTTGACAAAAACCCATATTTAGGCTAAGATATAAACAATTAATTCGGTGGGATCTCGACCACTCGAGAGTTTGTACCACTAAATTCCGTTCAATCGGAATTAAAAAATTATGGCTAAATTAAATAAGCGCGCAGCTGCTAATGCTGCTAAAGTAGATAAAAATAAAGTCTACTCCATCGATGAAGCTATCAAGCTCATCAAAGAAACTTCCGGCGTTAAATTTGATGCCAGCGTAGAAGTTCACGCCAATTTGGGTATTGATCCAAAAAAAGGCGACCAGCAGATTCGCTCCACAGTAGTTTTACCACACGGTATTGGTAAAACCAAAAAAATCGCTGTATTTGTTTCTTCTGAAAAAGAAAAAGAAGCCAAAGAATCCGGTGCTGACGTGATCTACATGGAAGAAGATATCAAAAAACTCAAAGACACCGGTAAAATTGATTTTGAAATCGCTATTACCACTCCAGACATGATGCCGAAAATGGCCGCTGTCGCCAAAGTGCTTGGTCCAAAAGGTTTGATGCCAAATCCAAAGACTGAAACAGTAGGTCCAAACTTGAAAAAAATGGTAGATGAATTGAAAAGAGGTAAAATTACTTTCAAAAATGATGACACTTCTAACATTCATCAGTTGGTAGGTAAAGTAAGTTTTGACGAAGCAAAGCTCAAAGAAAATATTACTATTTTCGTAGATGCTTTGAAGAAAGCAAAACCTAGCTCGTCCAAAGGAACTTACATCAAAAATCTCGTACTCTGCTCCACTATGGGACCAGCAATACGACTCAGCGAGAACTAAAAAATAATACACCTCTCAATTTTTGAGGGGTGTTTTTTCATATGCTTTGTATTTTCTGCAACCAGGATAAAATAAATAAAGAGGTTATAGAAAGTACCGAAAATTTTTTAATACTACCGGCTTTGGGCTCATTTGTGCCTTACTATTTTATCATTGTAAGCAAAGATCACGCCGACTCTATTGGTAGTACCCTAATCAACGAAACTATTGTCGAAGAATTTATAAAAATAAAATCTAAAATAGAAAAATTTATTTCTGAACAAACTGGTGGCGACTATATTTGTTTTGAACACGGCGGCGCTTCTTCCAATACTTCGGGCTGCTGTATTGGACATGCCCATTTACATATTTTGCCGACTGGGGCTGAAAATTTCCTCGAAAGTACCAAACAAAATTTAGGCGACCCCACATTAATTGAATACAAAAATATCCATAAAAACCAAGACAGTGGTTATTTTTTACTAGAAGAAAAAAATAAAATTTATTATTGGCCAAATCCAAAAATAATTAGCCAATTTATGCGTAGACTCGTAGCTCAACAGAGTGGATTGGGAGATAAATACGATTGGAAAAACTTCCCATTTTATGAAAATATGGAAGAAACTACTCGGGCATGGAAAGAGTGGAAAGCAAAAATTTTAAATTAATACCAGCTCTAAATTAGTATCTATGATAATTATTGCTACCGCTTCTCAGCTAGCGAACAATTTATCTATTTTAAAAAAAATACTTCTATCCGGCCCAGATGTTTTACGTTTTAATTTTTCTTACGGTAATATCAATGAAAAGATAGCCAACATTCAAACTGCTCAAGATACCATCATTGAAATTGGCGGGCAAACAAAAATTTTAGCTGATCTACCAAGTCCAAAAATTCGTCTGGGCGGCTTCCCTCTTAAAGACCTATACGTAGAAGAAGGGCAAACAATGATTTTAAAATCAGCCACTTACAGCGATGACCCAAAAAATTTCCTTCCCGTCCAATTTCCAGAAATAGGAAATCTTTTTTATCCTGAACAAACAATCGTGATAGACGAAGGAGAAATATCGCTCAAAGTAAATTGCATATTGGACAAAGATACTATCGAAGTACTCTTGTTTAATACCGGATACATACTCCCTTACAAAGGCTTAAATTGGACCGAGCAAATTTTTGATTACAACGAACACATTAACAAAATATCCACGACGGTTTTACCAATGTTGGTCCACCTAGATTTAAACTATCTCACCTGTCCCTTTGTAAACAATGCTGATATCGCCAAAAAATATAGAACAGCAATAGAAAAACAACCCTGGGATAATAACCAGCCAAAAATAGTATTTAAACTTGAAACTCAAGAATCTATCCAAAACGCCGAATCAATAATCCCTTTGAGTGACGTTATTTTATTTGAACGCGGGGATCTGGGGATTCGAGCGCCATTTGAAAAAATGGGGGTTTACCAAAAACACATCATTAGACTTTGCGAAAAAATGAATAAACCATTATTTATCTCTTCTCAAATATTAGAAAGCACAATTCATAATTTTATTCCTCAAAGAGCGGAGATATGTGATTTGACTTCCATGGTTATTGATGGCGTAAAAGGCATAATCCTTTGCCATGAAACCGGCATCAATACTAGCCGTCCCGCTTATCCGATATCTGTAGCCAAAAGAATAATTGATGAGGCTACGGCCTATAAATCAAAGCTATCCAAAGAAAAAATATAATATGAAAATCACTGAAATTATTGACAAAAACATGCCTTCCATTAGTGAGTGGATGGAGAAAATTGATCTAAAAAATATTGAAGAGTTTAGAACCGAAGATAATAATAAGCGTGACCGTTTAGAAATTCTTCATAAAATTATTGGCTTACAATCCTTTATTTTTGGATATCTTACAAAGAATTGGAGATGAAAAATGTGCTTTGCGTTTGGTGCCACTTTTACCAGCTTTGCCTAAATTGCGAGTACGCGGAAAAACTTTAAAAGAAAATTTACTTTGGTTTAATGAACAAAAAATAAATCCTGCTGATTATAAAGTAGAAGTAATCCCCCACAGTGATGAGACAACCTTTTCAGCCATTTTTATTGTTGGCGAACAAGGTATTTGGGGAAAAATAGTGCCAGGACCTCACTGGCAGCTCACTCAAGGATTTTATGAAGAACCCCCAGCAACCTTTATATTTGATTTTACCAACTGGCATTTTTCTGGAGCCAGCGAAGAAATTAAATTATTAGCCAAAGAAGCAGTGAGCAAAATAACCGTCTACGATGATATTCAACAAATGGAGCTCAAACAAACAGTCGACGCAGAATTTGTTTCGCAAGGATACTTAAAAGGATATTTTGAATTTGTTGTCTGGCCAAAATTAGGAATCTCTTTTATAGACTACAATCGTTTAGTAGGAGAAATTTTTGTTATACCAAATTTAGGAATAGAAAAAACATCTACTTCAAGTGGAATTTGCGCCAGTCCTGGCAAAGCTCAAGGCAAAGCAAAAATTGTTTTGGATCTAAAAAATACGACATTTTCTGAAGGTGATATATTAATTTGTCCGATGACTACAGTTGATTATCTACCCTTAATGAAAAAATGTTCCGGAATTATTACCGCCCAAGGCACACTTCTTTCTCATGCCGCTATCGTAGCCCGCGAATTAAAAAAACCTTGCTTAATAGGAGTTAAAGATATTTTTGAAAAAGTTAAAGATGGCGATATGATTACTTTGGATGCCGACAATTGCCAAATTATTCACTAAAATGACCCTAATTTTACCGCTTGCCCCACAGGCGGTTTTTTGTTAAACTAACCCTTATAATTACCTATCAATTTTATGTCTGAAGAACAATACCACCGCCCCACTTGGGATGAATATTTCATGGAAGTTTGCCGTGCCGTGGCCAAACGCGCTACTTGTGATCGCGGTCGCAGCGGCTGCGTAATCGCCAAGGACAAACAGATCCTGGTCACGGGCTATGTCGGCTCTCCAAAGGGCTTGGCCCATTGTGATGAGATTGGCCACCAGATGAAAACCATGACCCATGAAGACGGTCATCAAACCCAACACTGTGTCCGCACTGCCCACGCCGAACAAAATGCCATCG
>JAPLWP010000107.1 GCA_026396535.1 Candidatus Magasanikiibacteriota bacterium
CCTCCGACCATAATTATTTCATTGAGATCAGAAGGAGAAAGTTTTGCATCTTCCAAAGCTTTCTTTACTGGACCCAAAGTTTTTTCTACCAGGCCACCAACAAGTTCTTCCAATTTGGAACGAGTCAATTTCAAAACCAAATGTTTTGGACCGTTGGCATCGGAAGTAATAAACGGCTGATTGATTTCACTTTCTTGAGCAGTCGACAATTCAATCTTAGCTTTTTCAGCCGCTTCTTTAATACGCTGTAAAGACAACGGATCATTGCCAAGATCAATACCTTGATCTTTTTTAAATTCATCCAAAATCCAACGAATAATTACTTGATCAAAATCATCACCACCAAGATGGGTGTCGCCATTGGTAGATAATACCTGTACATTGTCTGGTGCAACTTCAAGGATAGATACATCGAAAGTACCACCACCCAAATCGTAAACTACAATTTTTTGTTCAGTCTTTTTATCAAAACCATAGGCCAAAGCGGCAGCAGTTGGTTCGTTGATAATACGCAAAACTTTGAGACCGGCAATTTCACCGGCGTCTTTGGTAGCCTGACGTTGAGAGTCATCAAAATAAGCTGGCACGGTAATTACCGCTTCAGTAATTTTTTCTCCCAATCGTTCTTCAGCATCGGATTTCATTTTGCCTAGAATCATCGCGGAAATTTCTTCAGGAGAATATTCTTTACCTTGCATCTGTACTTTTACACCTTCGCCAGATTTTACAATCTTATAAGGCATGAGTTTGAGATCGCGCTGAACTTCTTCGTCGTTCCAGTTGCGGCCGATCAAACGCTTGATCGAATACAAAGTATTTTCTGGATTGGTTACAGCCTGACGTTTAGCGAGCTGACCCACCAAGCGTTCACCACTTTTTGAAATGGCTACGATAGATGGTGTAGTGCGTGCACCTTCTTTGTTTTCGAGAACTTTTGGCTGTCCGCCCTCGATGATAGACATACAGCTATTGGTTGTACCCAAATCGATTCCAAGTACTTTTGACATATATATAAAATTATTTTATTAGTTAAATTATTATTTCATTTTCCACTTCGCAGAAATTGCGATACCACCTCTTACATTAAACATCACATTTACTTCACATTTTTTTGGCTTCACGAATTTCACAAAATCTTTTCCGATATCTACTGCCAAATGTTCATGGAATACACCGACATCACGATATGTTTCCAGATATAGTTTCATGGATTTACTTTCCACCACATATTTATCCGGAGTATAGTTGATCATGATTTCGGCATAATCCGGCTGATTTGTCAGCGGACAGCGACAAGTGAATTCAGTGCAGTGTAGTTCTACTTCCAAGTCTCCAGAGTGGTTTGGAAATACTTCCAGACTTCTTTCGGCTTTGGAGGCAGCGCCCTTACCAAGCTTCGTAAGTTTCGCTAAATCTTCTTTTGAAGTTGGCATAATTATTTCTTTTTAGTAATCTTAATTTCTACTTTTTTTGTTTCGGATAATTGTAATTTCGGACATTCAATTTTTAATATTCCATCTTCAAAGGTTGCTTCTACTTTGTCCTCAGATACTTCTGTCGGCAAAGCGATTTGGCGGAAAAATGAACCGCTACGAACCTCTTTACGATGATAATTCTTTTCCTCAATTTCATGTTCTTTATGGTGTTCACCTTGCAGGGTGAGTACACCTTTTTCTACACTGACTTTGACATCTTCTGGGCTAAATCCGGCTAGCGGTGTTTCTACTACTACGGATTTATCGGTCTCATAGATATCTACGGCCGGTGTAAAGGCTTTCATAGCGGAATTTACAGCTGGCAAACGATTGAAAGCTTCGTTGTTTTCATCAAACGGGTCCCACATTGGGCTCCAACGTATTAAAGACATATAATAAATAGTTAAAAGTTAAATTTATTTTGCGATTATTACTTTGGCAGCTTTGATTATTTTATTTCCCATTTTGTATCCACCGATTAATTCTTTCAAGATTGTGCCCGGCTCTTTTCCTTCCACTTCTTCTTCGCCCATAGATTCGTGCATATTGGGATCAAATTTTTCACCTACGGTTTTTATTTCTTCGATACCGTGACTTTTCATCACGTCACCAAATTGTTTCATGATAAAGCCGATACCATCAATCCAATTTTTCATCTGCTTATGTTCTTCATTATCTGCTTGCAATACCGGGTGATGAAAAAAAGCAGATTTAAAATTGTCGTATACTGGAATAAAATCTTCCAAAATATTAACTTTGCTCATTTGGGCCCATTCACCACGACGCTCGGAAGTTTCTTTTTGTAGATTTTTATAATCAGCCAGAGCGCGTTGCCAATCTTTTTTATATTCTTCTTCTTTTACAGTATGATCTTCGCAATTCTTACATTTTCTGCTAAAAAATCCGGATTTTTCTTTGATTTCTTCATCGGCATCTTCCTGTGAAGATTCCTCATTTTCATTGGAAATAACAGGCTCTTCATTCAAATTTTCTTCAATTGGTTTTTGTTCGTCAGTCATATTATTTTGTTAGAATTTCTTTAACTAATTTCATAAAATCCAGGAATGCAATCTTCACAGCGATCAAAAACTTGCGACACATCCCCTACTATACCAAGCTCCACAAATTCCGGTTTGGAAAAAAGATTGGACAGACCGGTGTAATAAATAGAGTTGGTAGAAAAAGCCAAAATAACTGTTTCTTGAGTAATAGTGGCCAAAACTTTGGCGAGATTTTTTTGAGCTTGAATCTTATCTTCAAATCCAAAAAAACTTTCCAAGGCGTCGCTTTCTTTTTTACCCACTTTCATTTTTTCCAAATCGGTTTTTCCAAGGTAATATTTATACCCAGATTCAGTAGGAATACGGCCGGCCGAAGTATGCGGATGAGTAAGATATCCCATCTCTTCCAATTCTCGCAGTTCATTGCGTACCGTAGCTTCACTCCAATCTAGCCCAGCTTCAGATACCAAAACTTTCGACCCAATTGGCTGGGCCGTAGCGATATATTTTTCAATCACGAGGGTAAGAAGTTGTTCTTGACGAGTATTCATAATAATATTTAGCACTCTAACCTTACGAGTGATAATATACCAAAACTTATCCACACTGTCAAGGGTTGATTATTAGCTAAAATTAGGCATTTTTATTGTACTTAGAGCCTATTTGTGATAAAATTTACCTACTATGTTTGGACGTAAATTTGATAAAGGATTGCTTGGCGGACTACTTGCTTCCCTGGCTCTGCATGCCGGAGGCGGCTATGAAGTAAATAAGGTCCACAAGGAAGTAACCCAGGAAAGACTGGAAAAGGACAGAGAAAGAGTAAAGGATATTATTTTTCTACCTTCTACCCAGGAAGAACTGGTCCAAAATCTATTGGAACAAGCCGGAGTAAAAACTTTGGAAGAAATTCAAAAAAATCCAGAACTAGCCCACAAAATAGATCTGGGTCTATTTTTTATTCAAGTAGAATTTCTAGAGAAAAAAATTGATGCCAAGACTGCCCAAAAAGCAGCTTTGAACTTGAAATTAAAAAGAAAAGTTTTTAAAGATCTTTTTGATAAAACTCAAGATCCTTTATTGGTACTCAACGAAATTGAAAATGAAATTGTCGATCCGCAACTATTCGTAGATGAAAATGATCTTGTTGAAAATAAAAAAGCGACAAATGATTATAAAAAAGCCGAAGCCCTCATTTCTTCGCCTTTGATAAATGGACCATCCAATTGCTATGGATCAGTAAAACTTACGATTTCTATCGCCCAAACAGCTCTACCTAATACCAAACTCAAAATAAATGAATTGGACCAGCATGTAAGAATCATTGCGGAAAATGCCGGCAAAGATTATATAGTAGATCCAGGCGCTCCTATCCAAGAAGCAACAGAACAAAATCTGGCTGGTACTATAGTATATGATGATGCGCAATTATCATTTTTGAGCGGATTACTTCATCTACCAAATCCAAATAGATATATTGATGGAGAGCGAGAAGATACAGAGAATGTACAAAAAGCAGACGACCACACTCAAACCGAAGACAGCGAATATAAAAATACTTCCATAGGCAACTATTTTGATTTTACTCCTACCACTATAAACAACAGACACAAATTAAAAAAACACAAAATAGAAATTCCAGACCAAGCCGACAGACCGAGAGTGCCGATGAATGAGGATTTGGATTATAAATTACCACCCGAAGCCCAGACACCAGAATCAAAAAAGAATAGAAAGCCTGAAGCGATACAAAAAAATATAATCAACTCAAGCAAAGCAGCCAAGGCAGAAATATACAGAGAAGTAGAAAAAATGAAGGCAAAGAATAAAAAACAATCTTCTAAAAAAGAAGGGGTTGCTGACACCAAAGACCTAGAAGAATATTTTGGAGACTACACTCCACCATCTACTGACACAGAAAAAACACCTCAACAAGACATGCAAAAATTGGCTGCCTACCAAGTGGCGTCATTTCGTCTACAAGAATATATGATGGGTGTGGCAGAATTTCCAGATAAAAAAGCTGGAATTGAAAAAGAAATCACGATGCTGCTCAAAGAAATTGATGACCTGGGGATGTTGCAAAAATTTGCAACCGACCATCAAGAAGAAATGAAAAAAATAGAGCCGCTTCGACCAAAACCAGAAGAAAAATCTTCTTCATATTTGCGCGCTAAATTTTTGGTGGCCGACTACCTCAAAAAATATCAAGAACTAAAAAATAATTTTAATGAAGATAAAGTAGCCGAGGAAACTATAAAAACATTATTGACAATATTAAAAAACGAAGGAAAACTAATGACTGGCTATAGAGTCACAAAAAATAACGACGACTATTTAACACCAGATAGGTACGAAATTGTTGCGCAATATTTTGAAA
>JAPLWP010000033.1 GCA_026396535.1 Candidatus Magasanikiibacteriota bacterium
AATTATTTTTACCTTTGAACCAAGCTTACTTTGATACTTTAAAAAGGTTAAAAACGCTCTCATTTGATGATAGGGAGAAGTAACCACAATCACCTTGCGCCATTTTTTATTGAGACAAAATTTCAGAACATTTTTTGCTTGTTGCGCTGTATTTAAAGATTGATCTTCAGTGATAATAGCATTTTTAGGAATACCCTTTTTTATTAACCACAAATTTATTTTTTTCAAAGACAAATCATTTTCTCCCGGTCTCGTACCATTACCAACTAATACATTATTACCACTGATCAAAATCTTGGAAGCAAATTTTTTTTCAAAAAGTTCCACTACTTTTTGACCGCGATCCAAACGATCACCTTGAAGCCAAACAATGGCCTGTGCTTTTATATGCTTCTGAGACAAAACCAGGCTCTGTAAATTTTCAAATTGAATTTTATTCACAGGATTATTTTTAACCAACCATATCCAGATTTAAAGGCGTACCTCGACTGATATCTTGAGTGGATTTTTTACCAATCACATCATGTAAATATCGGGGCTGCAGACCATACCCAGGACGAATACATCGAATATTTTTGCTGGTAAATACTTCTCCGACTTTCACATCTTCTACCACAAACAATGAACGACGGAATACTAAATTTTCTTTTTCTTTTGCACCAGCCAAATATGTCGGTACACCGATCGCTTTTTCCACTTCTCTCACAGTAGCAACCAATTCCCTCATTTCGTTTGGCTCCAAAGAAAAAGCTGAATCTGAACCACCGTCTTTTCTAGATAGAGTAAAATGTTTCTCAATTATATTAGCGCCCAACGCAACAGATGTCACAGCGGCAGTAATGCCCAAGCTATGATCGGACAACCCAGCTATGACATTAAAATTTTTGATTATATCTGGAATAGTCGCCAAATTCATCTGATCCACTTCAGCCGGATAAGAACTAACACAATGAAGCACAGCTACCTGGGGAGCTCCCGCGACTTTTAAAGTCTTTACAGACAAACTAATTTCTTCTTTACTTCCCAAACCACGAGAAATTATTACCGGTTTCTTAGTACTACCAATTTTTTTCAATAATTCCAAATCAACCATTTCGAATGAAGCCACTTTATACAATTCCACATTTAGTGTTTCCAAAAAATCAACAGATGATTCGTCAAATGGCGTGGAAAATACCAAAACACCTTTGGATTCTCCATAACTTTTCAACTGCGCCTGCCATTCCCACGGGGTATAGGCTTCTTTATAAAGCTCATATAAAGTTTTTCCTTTCCAAACGTCATTTACTTTTACTTTAAAAAAGTCATTATCACAATCTATTGTCAAAGTATCGGGTGTATAGGTCTGGAGTTTGATGGCATCTACACCAGCTTCCACGGCGGCATCAATAATTTTATAAGCCCGTTGAATATCTTGATTGTGATTACCAGACATTTCGGCAATAATAAAAACCGGATTGCCAGGACCAATTTTTCTTTCCCCTTTTGGTGTGTGAATGATAATCTCTTCCATAAAAATAATTTAAACAGCTAATTTTTCATTTAAAATCTTATACTTTAGCTCGGCTATTTTCCAATCAGCCTCATTATCAATATCTTGGACTTCCATTTCAGCAGTAATTAATGGAATGCTTTTTGTAGAAAATAATTTTTTATTTTTTAAAAATTTATCAGTTTTTAAAAAATAAAATTGTCCGCAATCATGATAAGTGGGCTCTAGATCTTGCGACCGTTTGCTAATATTCTCAGGCCATATCATTTTTACCAAATTATCTTCTACTTTTAAGGCGCGTTGGATTGCAGAACTAAATTTTACTACCGGAAAAACTGTATCAGCATTACTGTCCTTTAAAGTTTTCAAAGCTAATTGCAATTTTTCTACAGTCACAAATGGTGCCGTCGCATATAAACAACAAACATATTCAAACTCCTTGCCCAACTTTTTATATTCTTGCAAAACTTCCAATATGAC
>JAPLWP010000122.1 GCA_026396535.1 Candidatus Magasanikiibacteriota bacterium
GAGGCTTTTTATTTTATGATTTTTCTTTTATTTCTTTAAGGATCTTTTGAATAAAATCCGCTTTACTGATTTTCAGCTGTTCTTTTTCGCCGCGCACTTTTACCATCCAATCTTCGCCACCCAATTCTTTATCACCCACTACGATAATATATGGGATATGCTTGTTGGCGGCTTTGCGCACACGACTGCCCAGAGTGTCATTACTACTATCAATCTCTACACGCACACCCAAATCAAACAGTTCATTTTTTAGAGCATCAGCACCTTCAACGTGCTTTTCCATTACCGGCACCAAGACGGCTTGCACTGGAGAAAGCCATACCGGCCATTTGCCACCAAAGTGTTCAATCAGGATACCAAGGAATCTTTCGATAGATCCTAAAATTGCACGGTGGATTACGACTGGACGTTGCTTGGTACCATCGTTGGCAGTGTATTCCAATTCAAACCGTTCAGGCAAATTCATATCCAACTGAATAGTGGAGAGCTGCCATTCACGACCAAGCACATCTTTGGCCATGAAATCCAATTTTGGACCATAGAAAGCCGCTTCACCTACACCCACTTCATGTTTCCAACCACGTTTTTCAATCAGGCGAGACAAGGCAGCTTCAGACTCCTGCCAAATTTTGGCATCGCCAATATATTTTTCTTTATTAGCAGGATCATGCACAGAGATACGCACCCAGAAATCTTTGAGAGTAAAAGAATTATAAATTTCGCTGATCATATCAAGCATCAAATTGATTTCACTTTCAATTTGATCGGGACGAGTAAACACATGACAATCATCCTGAGTCAAAGCGCGTACACGAGTCAGACCAGAAAGCTCACCAGACTTTTCATAGCGATAATTGGTGGTAGTACAGGTCCAACGCATCGGCAGTTCACGATATGAGTGCATTTGAGTCTTGTAGAGCATCATGAAGTGCGGACAGTTCATTGGTTTGAGATAATAGTCGTCTTCACCTTCCAAATGCATTGGCGGATACATGGCATCATACTTCTGCAAATGTCCAGAAATCTCATACAATTTTCCTTTGGTAATATGTGGAATCCAAATTGGCACATAGCCGCGTCTTTCTTGCAATTCAATCACAAAATTTTCTACCAAGCGACGCAAGATAGCACCCTGAGGGTAAAATAATGGTAACCCTCCACCGATTTCATCAATGATTGTGAATAGTTCCAACTCTTTACCAAGCTTGCGGTGATCGCGCTTCTTGGCTTCTTCTATCATAGTGAGATAATTATCCACTTCTTCTTGTGTAGCAAAAAGTAGTAAGCACCGGCCAATTTTGTCAGTTTAAAAGCACCAATGTCTTTGGTATTTTCAATATGCCCTCCGCGACAAAGATCAACAAAATCTCCGGTCTGATAAATAGAAACTTTTTCTACTGATCCAGACAACTCGCCATCTTGCTCACTTTTTCTAGTACTACCTTTTTCTTTAATGTCTTTTAATAATTCTACTTTAAAAGGTTGCTCGCGTTTGGAAAAAAATTCTACAGCTTCTTCAATAGTCATCTCGGTGCGCGCATACACCAAACCTTTTGCTCCTAATTCTTTGGCTTTGTCCTCAATTTTCTGCAAATCACTTTCTCCTACCGGTGCGCCAAAATCAATATCATAATAAAAACCATTTTCAATTGCCGGACCAACACCAAATTTAGCTTTTGGATAAAGCTCCTGCACGGCCGCCGCTACCAAATGCGCACAGCTGTGGCGCATATATTCCAACTGTTTTTCTTCCATATAATTTAATTAAAATTAGTGTAAATAAAAACCCGATATCTAAAATATAGATATCGGGGTCAAGGTATGTCCTAGACGGTTCCACCCGAAGTTTCACTCATTTTTGGCTTAGCCCAGATAAATCCGGATCCCTACAGGGAAGATAGTTGGTAGCTATCTCAATTGCCTAACCTTATAATAATAGAAAGTTTAAAAAGTGTCAAATTACTTCACGTCCTTCACCACTACCTTAATCTTATCCGGTACAGTCGGTGCTTTTGAGCTCCACCCTGGAGTAAAATCTACTTGCACACCAGCCACATGATCAAGCTCAAAAACATAGCGCTCAATTTCATCCTTGGTCTTGCCCATGAAATATTGAGGAGATAATTTTTCACCATTGGCATCAAGTGTAACCATCACATCCTGATTTACAGAGAGCTGGGCACTGCCAGTCGGGGCATCATACGAAGCCACGGCTACTTTTGGATCGCTGGTAATATTAAGAACCTTTTCCAAACTGCCATCCACCTTCGAAGAAATAGCGGAAGAAATAAGATCGTTGAGACTTTGTTTATCATAACTTACCACAATCACGGTAGTAGTGCCGCTAAGTGAAAATCCATCTACTTCATCACCTACTTTTTTATCTACTACTGGATTAGCATTGAGCACCGATACTACTCTTTGCATCGAGTCAGTACTACTTACT
>JAPLWP010000109.1 GCA_026396535.1 Candidatus Magasanikiibacteriota bacterium
AAAGCTTTAAACTTCTCAGGAACCATTGTTTCTTCTGACATAAGTTTTATAGGTTAATTAAGCTTTCGCTTCTTTAATATTATTAAGTACATTTACTAGGTTGCGTAAGTTGCCAGCCAATACATTGACGAATCCAGATACCGGAGCGTTCAAGGTACCTACCAACTGACCAAGAAGCTGATGCTTGCTTGGGAGTGAGGACAGGTGTCTGACGCTAGCGCTATCGATGAATTTGCCTTCGAGTACACCACCAAAGATGGTAACACTCTCATGATCTTTGACAAACTTACCCAATACTTTGGCAGCCGAGACCTCGTCCTGACCGGTAAGGGTCACAACACCGCCAACGAAGGCAGTAGGATCAGCGGACACGCCCAAATCGTCGAATACTCTTTTTACCAAAGTTTTCTTGGCTACTTGCACCAATACTTTTTCTTCTCTGGCTTGTTTGCGCAGAAGTTCAAAGTCGGTTACTTTCAAGCCCTGAAAGTTGGCAAAAACAGCACCTACGCTATTTTTCAAGTCAAGACTCAAAGAGTCCATAACCTGAGCTTTTTGTTGTTTTGATTTTGGCATAACTTAACAAAAAAATCTGTGTTTCCACAGACGAATAAATCAGTACAAATCGACTTTTGCTAAATTATTTAGCACTTTGTACCTCGGCAGGTAATTAAGGCTTGCGCCTCCTGCTGTCTATGGTGCTGTCATAATATAAGATTTGAAGGTTTTTGTCAAGAGAGTTGACAAAACAGTAATTTAAATATATGATTCACCGTTCGTTCCTTAACAGTGTGTCCTTTGGCGTGTGCCAAATGACGCCGCAACAGAGAGTGCAAAATCAATTTCAAGGAGAAAACTCGTGAATCAGACCCTCCGTATCCTGGCGATCGTAGCCTGTCTTCTGCCGGCCTGCAAACAAGCGGACAACGCTCCACTGCAGGAAATCATCGATCGGCCCGTGGTCGAAAAGCAGGACCAGGGGCCGACTTTGACAGCAGAGTCCGACTGCCAGAACAGCCCCGACGGCACCAAGTGCGATGACCAGAATGGCTGCACGACCAATGACCTCTGCCAAAAGGGGCAGTGCGTCGGTCAGAAGCCACTCTACAGTGTCGCCTTCACTTCCGAAGAGAGCGTGTTCAGCTGCAGGCCGTGCAAGAAAGACTTCGACTGCCAATTCAAATCGAAAGTCTTCTGCCAATCTCATTATGGACCGCCGCTAATTGGTCCGTGGCCGATGCGCAAGCCGACCGGCAAGTGCCAGGAATTCGCCTGTGAATTTGAGGCGAGCACCTGTGAGGACGGAGACCCAAAGACGAGCGAGTTCTGGGAAACGCCGCCTGGATAGATTAAAAAATAGTCTAGTAAGGAAAATAAAAAATCCCATAATTATGGGATTTTTTATTTTAAGAAATTATAGTTCCGATAATTTTATCCTCCCCTTTCAATACCTTCGAAACTTCACCCAGATTTTTTCCATTCATCACTACCACTTTAAATTTATTCTTTTCTGCTTCACGGCTAGCGATAGGATCAAATGGCGCGTTGGCACCTGGCGCCCATTTATTTCCTACAATCTTTCGAAAATCTTTCCAGCTAATTTTTTCTATCTTTACCGCATCTTTAAATTTATTTGGATCTTTGTCGAAAACATATTCAATATTGGAAAGATTGATTACAGTTTTGGCACCATAGCGCTTGGCCAATACTACGGCGTCAAAATCCGTAGAATGTCCTGGCACCCAGCCTCCGGAAAACAATAATTTACTGGTCCACTTAAATTTATCACTTTCGCTTCTCACAATTTCACTGTGCGATAATTTGCCAAATATGCCTTTCATAAAATTGGCATTGAAGTGGGTAGTGTGAATACCAATCCAATCCAGATCCGAACTTTTGTTTAGCCCTACAGCTCTAGCCGCATCCTGATATTCACGGCACACTCGCCCACCGCCACACACTATCACAAACCTATATCCATTTTTTATTTCTTGCAAAATAAAAGCTTTAAACTTTTTAAGGAATTCTGTATCCAAACCATTTTTGCCATTGATCATCGAGCCGCCTAGCGACAACACTGCAATTTTTTCTTTCTTCATAGTTATTCTTTCAAATTATTTTCTTCTGAATTATTATTTTCTACTTTTACTTGAGCCATATTTTTTATCTCACCCTTGGCTGCCATTTCCATGACTTGTTTAAATACTCCCAAAACTTCGCCCAAACCAGGAGTACCCTGCTCTTCAAACGGCACCCCTACTAGACCCGACACTTCTTTGGCAATATCAATACGCAACTGTTTATGGGCAAATGCCGGACTAACCGTCGGAGCGTTGTTTACAAAATTTACCTGCTCACCATCTTTTAAAATCAATTGGATATTGTATGAAATAGTGCGACCACCTTTGGTACTGCTGCCATGTTCTTCTTTTAAAATAATTTTAGCTATTTCATCAAAACGATAATTTTCCTGATCAGAAGAAACGATTCTACTTCTTTTTATAATAATACTTTCGGCTGCTTTATCCACTAGTATCAAAGTACACTCATCGGAAAAAACTAGATAAAGTCCTACCCCACAAAATAAAGCCGCCACCAATTTACTTGTCCAATTGCCATTAAACAATTCAACATAAAAAACTGCTGGACCCAAGACCAAACATACCAACGTCAACACCCAATTGGCAGCGCCCAAATCTTTGATGGTAATTAGGCTATCGGTTCTTGAGATTATTTTCATATCCGGTGGATTTACCTTTTTTATAATTACGAATCACGTTAGATTTGATCGCTTTGTTGGCCTTAAACATACTCGGCGTGCGATACGCCGTTTTACCTTTTTGCGCTCGATTGCTGGCGTAGTTTTTCATATAAAACTACTTATATTTAAAACTATTTGTTGAAAATACTATTTAATAACCAACTAATTATTGAAACAACCAAAGCGCCAAAGAAAGCTGGCCAAAAACCACTAACATTAAAACCTTTTACTATAGAGGAAGCTAGCAAAAACATGAGAGCGTTTATCACCAGAGTAAACAAACCTAGGGTCAAAATATTTACAGGCAGAGTAAGGATAATCAAAACCGGACGAATCAGAGCATTTACTAAACCCAACACCAAGGCAGCCAAAAGAGCAGAATAAAAATTGGCGACAGAAATACCTGGCACCAGATAAGTCACTAATATCAAAGACAGCGCGCCTAAAATCCATTGTAAAAGCAAAGACATATGTTACTTTTTTAATTCTTTAATTTTATTTTCCATTTTTTCCAAATAATTTTTCAGTTCCAATACTAATTTGGAGCCGTCTTCAAATTTAGCTATGCCCTCTTCCAAATCTACTTCTTCTTTTTCAAACCATTCTACTATTTTTTGTAGCTCTTGATATGATTTGGCAAAATTGAATTTTTTATCAGCGGTCATATTATAATAATTTACCTTGTTTTTTCTTTTTATTTTTTGGATCCAACACTTCACCCAACACACTTCCTTGTCCCAATTCTACCACAAATTCCTGACCAATGTCTAATTGATTTGCGTTTTTTACTAGAGCCCCCTGCTTGGTACGCACTACGCTAGACCCGCGCCGCAGTACTCGTTTTGGATCTACATTTTTAAATAACATTTGGGCAGACAAAACAAACGCTTGGTGTTTTTTGAGAGTAGCTTGCAGAGTCTGTTCGGTACAGCTAAACATATACAATAAATTTCGGCATTTCTGTAATGGTGCTTCGAGTACCGAGCTAATTGTATACATATTTTGTTCAACCAGTCTTCGCCATCGCATTATTTTATTTTGCATTGAACCAGAAATGTGTTCAAGAGAAAAATCCAATCCAGAAATAAAATCTTCTTTGTCTGGCACCACTATTTCAGCCGCATTGGATGGAGTGGAAGCGCGTCGGTCAGCCGCAAAGTCGCACAGTGACTCGTCGCGTTCATGCCCTACTCCGCACACCACCGGAATTTTGCTACCATATACCGCCCGCACCACCAATTCATTATTGAAAGCGGCCAAATCTTCTAGCGATCCACCGCCGCGAATCAGCACAAGCACATCACACTCGGTATCGTGCGTATTAAAATAATTAAAAGCCTCGGTAATTTCAGATACAGCTTGCTCACCTTGTACGGCGACATTATATAAATTTATTTCTACCCCACTCCAACGATTATTGAGAATACGGACAAAGTCACCAAAGGCCGCGCTATCACGCGACGCAATTACACCGATCTTGGCTGGCAATTCAGGTACTGCTCTTTTTCTTTCTAGATTAAACAATCCTTCCTCTTCCAATTTTTTCTTGAGCAACAAATAAGCTTTTTTGAGACTGCCCTCACCTACCAGCTCTACTTTCTGTACCGTGATACTAAATCTACCACTGCGATCATGAATTTTTGGATACCCAAGTACCCGAATTTTCATCCCATCTTCTAGTGGCTGGCTCAAATTAAAAACCGTAGCAAAACAATTTACTACGGCCTTGTCATCTTTGAGGTCAAAAAAAATCCATTTACCTTGTGAAATTTTATATTGTGACACTTCACCTTCCACCACAAATTCCCCGGCGATTATTCCGTTGATCTGTTCAATAAACTCCGATAC
>JAPLWP010000154.1 GCA_026396535.1 Candidatus Magasanikiibacteriota bacterium
GAATTTCGCAAAGATATTGAGGAACTAAATATTATCGCTCCCGATATCTGGTGCCGCGCTACCGATCACATTAAAGAGCAGATCCATTTGATAAAAAAATTACAAAAACGTGGCTTTGCCTACGCTACTTCTGATGGTATATATTTTGACACCTCCAAATTAAAAGATTATGGCAAACTCGCCAATCTACAGAATCAAGATCTACGAGGCGGTGCACGCGTAGAAGTAGGCGACAAAAAAAATATTACGGATTTTGCGCTCTGGAAATTTTCTCCAAAATTACAAAAACGCCAAATGGAATGGTCCAGTCCATGGGGCGTAGGTTTCCCGGGATGGCATATAGAATGTAGCGCGATGGCTACCAAATATTTGGGCCAGCCTTTTGATATTCATTGTGGTGGTATTGATCACATCCCAGTGCATCACACCAATGAAATCGCTCAAAGCGAAGCTGCCAACGATGCGCCACTAGCCAACTACTGGCTACATGGTGAATTTTTAATTATTGCTGGCGACAAGATGGCTAAATCGGGTGATAATTTTCTTACTCTGCAAGTACTCAAAGATAAAGGTTTCTCCCCGCTCGCCTATCGCTATCTCTTGATGCAGACTAATTATCGCAAACAGCTAAATTTTTCTTGGGACGCTCTACAAGCTGCCCAGACTGGATTGCAAAATTTTTACAAAGAACTATCACATATCAAAGTACGCTTGCTAAATTTTGATAAAAAAAATCCGGTTCAGATGCAAGCCAAAAAACAAGCCGAAGAAGAATTTGCCAAAAAAATTAATGACGATTTGGATTTGCCTGGCGCTTTGGCATTGCTGCACACTCTAGTAAAAACCAAAGACGCGATTGATTTTGACACTATTCTAAAATTCGACAAAGTACTAGGATTAAAAATTTCTGAAAATGCCAAGGTAGTAACGGAAAAAATGACTGAAGATGAAAAAGCCGCTCTGCCCGACCATATTCAGCGCATCATTATCATGCGCGATACTGTGCGCAGTCAAAAAGATTGGGCCAAGAGCGATCAACTACGACAACAGCTAGAAGGATTTGGATACAAAGTAGAAGATACTAAAGAAGGTACAAAGGTAAGTAAAAATTAACCAAACAAAAAACACACCAAATTTAATTGGTGTGTTTTATTTTTCAAGCGATTTTATCTCTTTCACTTATACAGACTACTATACAGACTACAAAATTATACCCAATCCCTTCTTTTAAACGACCAATACATGGCAATGGCCATTATCAGCATCAAAGACAGAATAATCCAAAAACCTCCAATTAAATCCAAAAATGGGTTGGCCGGCGTATGTATACCAAAAATAGTAGCCAGCAAAGTGAGCGGAAAAGTAATCACCGAGATCACGGTGAGAATACGCATGATATTGTTGGTGCGCAGCGTAAGCAGCGATTCATTGGCTTCATGTAGCGCATCAATACTTTCACGCTGGCTCTCTATCATATGCCAAATCTCGTTGGTAAATTCACGCAATGAATTGAGATAATTTTGGAAAATATTCAGGCTATATTCGCGACCACAATACATAATGAGACGCTCAAGCACAGTCTTGTGCCCCTGCATGGTACGACGGAATGTCACCACATTGGTCTTGAGACGTAGAATTTCTTCGGCCATTTCACGACCGGAAATTTTGGTAAATAATTTTCTGTCTACTAGATTGATATCATCATTCACGTGGAGCAATATCGGAAAAATAGAATCCAGCAAGCGAGTAAGTAATTCAAATAATATATGGGCAGCCGAAATGGAAAAAAACTCAGCACGAGTCGCCAGGTTTTTACGACACTCACTCATGAGATTGTCTATTGGCAATAATTTATTGTCATGCACTGTCACCAAATAATTCTGACTCAAGAAAAAGTCTACTTCGGTATATCCCAAGCGTCTGGTCTCGCGATCAAACACCGGAAAATGCAGCACCATAAAACAATAATTGGCGCGCTTTACAATTTTTGGACGCTGATATGGCGGCATACTCTCCATGATGTCAAGTTTGTCAAAACCAAATCGGCGCTGGATATCTTGCAGCTCTTTTTCTCCTTGCTTGGTGACATTCACCCACAGCATTCCTTGATGTTCTAGTTCGTAAATATTTTTCATGAATTAATTATACCATAAAATCTTCGCACCAACAATCCACAACCCCATATATCCTGCTTTTGTTTTAATAAAAATAATGGTATAATATTTCCAACTATGAATGATAAAAATTTAGACAACCTAAACGAGGAGTTTGCTCGCTCGCGTGATTTGCGTGTGCAAGACCAGGCCGAACAAGAGCAAAAATCCGAAAACGAAAAAACCGAAAACACTCCGGCGCAAGATAAAAAAAGAGTTGAAGCCGGTACCGCGCGTCGCGCCGCTCCTTTGGCTGTGAAAAAAAATCACCGACCAGTACCTCAGATGCAAGATCCAACCGTTTTGAAGATTGAAAAAATATTAGAAAATGGTTTGGCCGATCAATATGTCACTCTATCTCCTATCGCCAAACAAGAGTTCAAAATAAAAGGTGAAGAAACCGCTATAAAAATAAAAGAATTGCTTCAAGATACTCATATCAAGGTAAAAAAGATTTTACAGTTGATAATAGAATGGATGAAAATCTTGCCGGGCCTAAACAGATTTTTCCTAGAGCAAGAAGCCAAAATCAAAACTGACAGTCTCGTAGAATTACACAAAATTCAACAAGAAAAACATAGCGATAAATTGTTATAATTAAAAAGATGGACTCGACTGCCCTACTCAACTATCTATCCGACCTATTTGTAAAAATGTTGCAGGATCCTATCGCCATGGCCGTATTTTTATTTATTGCCGCCTGGTGCTTGCTAATCGGTCTGATATTTTTGGCCCGTGCGATTTTCCAGGCCACCAATCATGAGGGCAAAGCTTTTCATCGCACGATTATTCTCATCAAAGTACCAAAAGAAAAAAAGAGCGACAGCACCCAAAATCAATCTGGCAACGAACAAAATATTACTCAGACGCGCGAATATATCGCGATTGCTGATACCATGTTTTCTTCTATCGCCGGCCTGAAAGCTGACAAAGGATTTTCCAAATGGTTTTTTGGACGCAACGATCATCTTTCTTTTGAGATAGTAGTCAAAGATGCCAAGATTTCTTTTTATGTCGCCATTCCGGATAAATGGAAAGATTTTGTAGAGCAACAAATTCACGCCCAATATCCACACGCCGAAATTTCTATTGAAACTGATTACAATCTATTCAAACCCCAGAGCCATATCATGGCCGCTTCTTTGTTTCTCAAAAGTCGCTCCGCTTTCCCTTTAAAAACTTTCAAAAAAATGGATGCGGATCCATTGCTCGCGATTCTCAATCCACTCAGTAAAATTTCTGAAAACGAAGGCGCGCTAGTACAATATATCGTCCGTCCCGCTACCTCCAGCTGGCGCAAACAGGGCGTACATATGATCCGTGATATTCGCGAAGGACAAAAATTTGAGTACGTGGCTCATCGCAGTGCTTTTATGCGCTCCATAAACAAATGGAGTAAAGTACTTTTTCCAAAACATAAAGATCCATCCAAAGGTGGCGCCGAACAATATCACCTCACCCAGATGGAAGAAGAAATGGTAAAAACCATGGAAGAAAAAATTTCTCATGGTGGTTTGGAATTAAGCGTGCGTCTAGTGAGCTCTGCTGACAGCCAACAAAAAGCCAAAATGAATCTGGAAAATATTGTGAATTCTTTTTCTCAATATAATATTTATCGTTACGGCAATTCCTTTGGCGCCGCTGTACCAAAAAACCAAAATAAAATTATTCGTGAATCTATCTACCGCTCTCCCGACACCACTCGCTATATGGTAGTGAACACCGAAGAAATGGCCTCGCTCTGGCATATGCCGGTGCCAAATACCGAAACTCCACATATCAATTGGCTGGGTGCACGTAAAGCTCCGCCGCCAACCAATATGCCGACCGATGGTATTACTTTGGGTCGGTCGGTTTATCGCGGTCAAGAAATTGTAGTAAAAATGAAACGCGATGATCGTCGTCGTCATCTATATACTATTGGTAAATCCGGCTCTGGTAAATCTGTGTTTATCCAAAATTTGGCTATCCAGGATGTGCAAAATGGTGAAGGTGTTTGTATTATCGATCCCCATGGTGATTTTGCTGAATATGTTTTGCAGCACGTACCAAAAGAACGCGCTGATGATGTAATTTATTTTAATCCGTCCGATACTGATCGTCCAATTGGTCTGAACATGCTTGAAGTAAAAACTGAAGGACAAAAAGATTTTGCTACTCAGGAAATGATCGCTATTTTTTATAAGATGGTGACTGACCCTTCGATGATTGGTCCGATGTTTGAACATCAGATGCGCAATGTAATGTTGACGCTGATGGCCGACATGGAAAC
>JAPLWP010000100.1 GCA_026396535.1 Candidatus Magasanikiibacteriota bacterium
ACTAATACTTCTACTGCCGGCATATTTAATGATGGTAAGAGTGCAAAATTAAAAGTAGAAATTTATTCTGCTGAACCTCAGCGTGCAGAAGAAAATAATGATGTTTATCGTCATTTCGCTCGTCCAATTAAAACTTTCTACATTACTCAGGCCATCCAAAGCTCTAACCCTCAGGCCCAATATTGGCATGTATTTAATATAGTTCAAAATGCTAGCCCAGCGGCTGAATATGCTCAACATTTTGTAGTAGGTAGCCAATATAATAGTATTCGCACCGAAATAAAGTATGTTTACTAATATGATAAATAAGAAATTTTTGATTATAGTCTTAGCGGTACTATTGGTATTAATGGTAGGTGGTTTTGTGTGGTTTAAACATAAAAATAATAAGATAGATAATACCGTAAATTTTGGACAAACTCAGACCGTTTCTCCCGAAGTAATACAACAGGAAAATCAAAAAATTAAAAATGATTCTGAAAATTTGCAAAAAGTTTTGGATGAAAAACAAAAAACCGACGCTGATTTGGATGGTCTCTCTGATAGTGAAGAAAAACAGCTTGGCACTGATCCAAAAAAGATTGATACCGACGGAGATGGTCTGACTGATTATGATGAAGTGAAAATTTATCACACTAATGCTCTGAAAGCTGATACCGATGGAGATGGCTATAGTGATGGATCAGAATTACGCCGCGGCTACGATCCGCTTGGTCCGGGTAAACTTAAAAAATAATTTAATAATACTAATTTTATTTCTATGTTTGATGATCAACAAAATGCCGACGGCGTACCAGGTAATTTACCCATGGAACCGGTAGATATGTTTGCTGGTACTGAGAAAGATTTACCGGCCGATGAAATGCCGCCAGAATTTCCTCAGACACCCAATGCTCTGAGCGCTGGTTTATTAAAGAAAAAAGATGGTGCCGGAGCTGCTCCTGATATGAACATACAGTCTCCATCGATGTCTTCGGGTGCAATGTATGAAATGAAGCAACCTGTTTTGGGTAAAATATTATTGTCTGTATTATTATTGGCCGTGCTTGGTGGTATTGGATTTGGCGGCTGGTATTTTTATAATAAATTTAAAAATAGCAATGCACCGGTTGCAGTTCCAACTGTTAATACTATCAATACTAATCAGGTCGCTAAACCAGCCGTAGATAATTCCAATAATATAGTGGCTGATTTTGTAGCTACGAACTCGGTAAGTAGCAGTGAAGTAAGTGCCAGCATGAACAATGATAAAATTTTGTTTGGAGAATCTGTCGATAGTGATCATGATGGCTTAGATGATGTTCGAGAAAAACAGCTTGGTACCAATCCAAACAAAGCAGATTCTGACGGAGATGGACTCAGCGACGGTGATGAAGTTATTATTTGGAAAACTAATCCTTTAAAAGCTGATACCGATGGCGATGGCTATAGTGATGGTTCGGAAGTTTTTCACGGATACAACCCGCTAGGTGCCGGTAAATTATTTAATGTACCAACCAGTACTAGTAGCACTGTAAATACTTCTACTACTTCCACTGTAAGTACTACTACCGCCAGCAGTTCGACCGTCAAAAGCACTACCACTAAAAAATAGTTTTACAGAGTATGTTTGGTAAAAAACCACCAGTTGAATCATTGCCCGAAGTTAATCTGAATAAAATTCCAGATGATTTTTATGGTGGTAATAATCCAGTGGTAAAATTTAATACCGTAGAAACTGTAGTTGCTCCCAAAGTAGAAAACGCTTCTGTATTGTCAGGCAACGAAAAAAAAATATTCGATAAACAGACAGCGGTGGGGGCCGGTAATAAGCTTCACCCGGTAAATTTAATAGCTAATTCAAAGTTTTTGCTTTTTGCTTTTTTAATTATTATTGCCTTAGTAAGTATTGTTGGCGGTATATATTATTTCTTGCAATATAAAAAAACCCAGAAAGCCGCTGAGCCGGTGGCGCCCACGGTGACTACGGTTGTGCCAACCAACCAAACTCCAAATACACCTGTCGTCCCGCCAGTTGAGCAGCCGGCGACAAATATCGCTCCTTCGCTGAATGAAGCTCCTTTGGATTTGCCTTCCAGTTTATTAGGCGATAGTATTGATACGGATAAAGACGAGCTCACCGATCCGGCCGAAGAATTGTTTACTACAGATGCTAGCTTGCCAGATACGGACGGTGATAAATATCCAGATAATCACGAAATTTATCATTTATATAATCCGGTCGGTAAAGAGCCGATGAAATTAGTAGATTCAGGTTTGGTAAGTGCCTACACCAATCCTGTATTTAATTATAAATTATATTATCCAAAAACTTGGGTGGTGGGTAATGTAGATTCGAGCTACAAGGATGTATTATTTAGCACCTTTACCGGAGAAAATATAGAGGTAAGAGTAATTCCAAAAAATGTTAGTGAAACTTTTTCTGATTGGTTTGCTAAATTTGCGCCTACCGAGAGCTACGGTGATTATTCTCCGATAGAATCCGTGTTCAAACAAAGCGGTTTTGGACGCAAAGATAATTTGGTATACTTTTTTCCAACCGACACTCAGGTATTTGCTATTATTTATCATACCAATTCCAACATAGTAAACTACCGCATAGTAAATAAATTATTTATGCGTAGTTTTCAAACTGGCAATCTAAGTGATCTGCCAGCAAGAATTATTGAGGATAATGTTTTAAATCCAGATAAGAATAGTGCCACTACAGCGACTTCTTCTGCTTCTAGCACTCCATAGTTCTATGATTAAAATTGAATTAAATTTAAAAGTTAAAAATTTTCTTTTATCTGAGTCTAATTTGCAAAAATTGGTCAATGCTTTATCTAAAAAAGAGAAAAAAATAAAAGGAATAGTGGAAGTGAATGTGATAGGCGATGGTGAAATGGCAAAATTAAATTTTAAATTTCGCGGAAAAAAATATCCTACCGATGTGCTTTCGTTTGTGTGGGGCAGTGATGGTTTTATTCCTAGTCCATATCTTGGTCAGATTTATATCTGTCCGGCTCAAATCAAACGCCAGTCCAAAGAAATGGGCATATCAGAAAAAGAAGAATCAGCTCGCATGTTTGTACACGGACTATTACATTTGGCAGGGCATGAACACAGTGAAGTAAAAGAAGCAAAAAAGATGTTTGGTTTACAAGAATGGGTTTTAAAGAATTTAAAATATGTCTCTTAAAAGACTGCTAAAGAGTTTCAAAGATGCGTTTCGAGGACTTAAACATGCTTTTTGGTATGAACAGAATTTTAGGATTCAATTTTTTTCGGCATTTGTAGTATTGGCCCTTACTTTGGTGTTTCCTCTAAAGGTGTGGGAAGTCATTATTTTAATTTTATTGGTAGTGGCAGTGCTGGCGATGGAATTGTTAAACACCGCTTTGGAATATTTTGCTGATCTGCTCAAGCCGCGCCTGAATCATTATGTTTCAGTTATCAAAGATATTATGGCCGCCGCGGTGCTTATCACATCGCTTGGGGCTTTGGCAATTGGACTCATAATTTTTTTGCCCCACTTTATTGCTTTGGTAAAATAAGGTATAATATAGTCTCTTTCAATATAGTGTATTAGTATGGCTAAAGGAAAACAAAATATAATTGCCGGTTTGGACATTGGAT
>JAPLWP010000119.1 GCA_026396535.1 Candidatus Magasanikiibacteriota bacterium
ATGAAGTTTTAATAAAGCCTCTTTTGCTTTCTCTGGGTCACCATACTTCTCAAAATAAAACCCTTTCCTAAATCTATTAAACATATCAGCATTAGCTTGGTTGGAGGTGGTAATTAAAAAAAACAAAGAAGTAAAAAACAGAATTAACGTTTTGAGGTTGTGATGCTTTGGCGCTGGTCGTGATAATTTCATAATTGTTTGATTTTGGTTTTTGTGTTTTGGCTTGAGGAATTCTTAATCTAGGTTGCGGGTTTTTATTGTTCAATAAAATATTCAGAAATTTTTGTTGGTGTTTTATAATGATATGAAAGCTATTAATTCTTTATTGTTTTGAGTATTTAAAATATCCAATAACTCATCAACAATCGTCATCTGATCATCACCAATCAAATGATCATTGCCATCTCCACCTTGATCTGTCAACCTTTTTTCGGACACTAAATTAGGCAGATTTTAAAAATTTCCTATTCACTTCTTCAAACTCCACTGGTGCTAAATAATTATTAGCGGAATGGATTCGAATTCGATTATAAAAAACCTCAATATATTCAAATATTACATTTTTAGCCTCCTGTTGATTGTTGAATTGGTAATGATTAGTAAGTTCAGTTTTTAAAGTATGGAAGAACGATTCAGCCACAGCGTTGTCCCAGCAATCACCTTTACGGCTCATACTTTGAATAATTCCATGATCCTTCAGAACAGCTCTATGACTGTCAGAAGCATATTGAGAGCCTCTGTCAGAATGCCAGATCAAACCTTTATTTGGTTTTCTCTTCCAAATCGCCATTGTCAAAGCATCATTAACAAGTTTGGCTTTCATATTATCAGCCATCGACCAGCCAATCACTTGTCTTGAGTAAAGATCAATTACCGTTGCCAAATACAGCCAGCCATTCTTGGTTGGAATGTAAGTAATATCACCAACCCAATATTTATCAGGGGTTGGCACTGTAAATTGTCTTGCCAATAAATTAGGCGATATTGGATTATTATGCTTAGAATCAGTCGTAACTTTGAATCTGCGTTTAGTCTTGCAAACAAGACCAGCAGATGCCATCAACTTGCCAATCCTATTCCTGCTAATCAAAATATTATTCTGTGCTAATTTCTTGGCAATTCTACGAGTGCCATAAACATTGCGATTCAACACAAAAACTTCTCTGATGGATTTTGTTAGCTTCTGATTCTCTATGGCTCTATTACTTAAAACCCGATTTAACCAACTATAATAACCACTACTGGAAACTTTCATAAACTTGCATAAAACCAAAACTGGAAATGATTTTACACAACTACCACTGTCAGAGCCACTGTTATCCTTAATCCATGCGTACCTTACTGCGATGTTTTCGCAAAGTACGCGGCCGCCTTTTTTAGTAGATCTCGCTCCTGTTTGACCAGTGCCAGTTCTTTTTTAAGAAGTTTATTCTCCTCAAAACAGCTAGCCTTATTATTGCTCATATTTTTTTGATTAATTTGATTAGAATCTGAATATTTGGCTATCCAGTTATGAAGAGTATTGTGATTAACCCCTAAATCTCTAGCAGTTTGGGCAACAGGCTGATCTGAATCAACCGCAAGCTGAGCCGATGAGACCTTAAATTCTAAAGGATAATTGTTTCGATTGATATTGGACATAGTTTTGATTTTTCTTTGTTGAAAACTGTCCGAAAAATGGTAGCCACATCATGCCAATCCTTAGTGCAATTAGGAGCAATCCTACTATTAAAAAATTTTATCAACATCTCAAAGCCCAAGGTAAACAAGGTAAAGTTGCCATTGTTGCTTGTATGAGAAAACTAATAACCATTCTTAATTTAATGTTAAAA
>JAPLWP010000065.1 GCA_026396535.1 Candidatus Magasanikiibacteriota bacterium
TCCCCTTTTTCATCTACCAACCCGATACGATCCGCATCACCATCGAGCGCAAACCCAAAATCCGCACCAATTTCTTTTACTTTGGCTTGCAAATCTTTTAATGTTTCGGATTTAAGTGGATTGGCTTCGTGATTTGGAAAAGTGCCATCCGGTTCCAGATACATATACTCTACTTCTATCGGCAAACGCTTAAGCACTTCAACAAAACTTACTTTGCCCATTCCATTTCCCGCGTCCAAAACAATTTTTAATGGCTTTATTTCTTCTGGTTTTACTAAAGAAAATATTTTTTCAATATAATCTTCTAGTACCGACATATTTTTTATCTCTCCAATTTTAGGCGCATTCGCAAATTCCGCTTTTTGGGCACAATCACGAACTTCTTCCATCCCATTTCCTTTACCCACCGGTGTACCATCTCCCAAAGTCATCTTGAAACCATTATATTCTGCTGGATTGTGCGACGCCGTCACCATAATTCCAGCCAGATTATCACTGTAGTGCGCGCAAGCAAAATTGAAAAGCGGCGTAGTCACTAGACCTACATCCACCACATTAAAACCTTCATCCCGCAAAGCGGTGCGTACCTGCTCAGAATATCCTACACTGCTTGGACGCATATCATAGCCCACTACTACCCATTTTGCTGAGTCAAAAAGACCACGCTCACGCAAAAATACTCCATATGAACGACCAATTTGATAGGCCAAATCATTACTCAATTCCCCCTCTACCAAACCTCTAATATCATAGGCTTTAAATATCTGTTTTGGGAACATATTTTTATGTATTTTTAGCTTGTTAAAAAAGTGGTTTCATTATATAATATCCTTATACTAAAAGCAATCTATGTCCATATTAGATAGATTTTCCAGCCATCTCAAAGAGGTGCTCAGCAAGAGCATCCAGCTCGCCACCAAACTAGGCAATGCCGAGGTTATGCCTTTGCATATTTTGTTTATTTTACAAAATCAAAAAGGCTCAGTCGCAGCTGAAATTCTTAATCGCCTAAAAATTGATCTCAAAAGTGTAGAAAATGCTATTTTGGAATTACCGATTGAAAATATTAAAAAAATCGGTCATACCCATCAAGCCACAATGGCTTCTATGTCGTCGGAATGCAAACGTGCCACCGAACGCGCTATGATAGTGGCCCAGGAAAATATGCATAATTATATTGGCACCGAACATTTGCTCAAAGGTTTAATTGAATTGCACGATTTGCATGTAGAACAAGTTTTAAAACAAAATAAAATTCACGCTTCTGAAATTTCCAAACAATTAGAAACGGTTCTCACCAACGCTTCTCAATTCCCACAAATCACAGAAGTGGTGGACGCGATTGAAAAACTACAAGACAATCTTTCAAACAATGAAAATAATGAAGCACCTGTGACTCCCCCAAACCATTCTCATAAACACAAATCTAAAGGCAAAAAAGAAAGCGCTTTGGATTTTTTTGCTACCAATCTCACTGATGAACAGCTACAAAAAAATATCGACCCCATTATCGGACGTGAAGCGGAGATAGAAAGACTTATTCAGATCCTATGTCGTCGCACCAAAAACAACCCGGTATTGCTAGGTGATCCGGGTGTAGGTAAAACCGCTATCGTAGAAGGCCTGGCCAAAAGAATTCTACAAAATGAAGTGCCAGATATTTTACTCAATAAAAAAATTTATTCTCTGGACATGGGCCTAATGATTGCCGGCACCATCTATCGCGGTGAATTTGAAGGCCGACTGCGCCAAGTAATAGATGACGTAGCTGCCAATCCTAATATTATTTTGTTTATTGATGAATTGCACAATATCGTAGGTGCCGGCTCCAACCAGGGCACAATGGACGCCGCCAACATTCTCAAACCCGCTCTAGCCCGTGGACAGATACGCTGTATTGGATCTACCACTTTAGCTGAATTTAAAAAACATATTGAAAATGATTCCGCTCTAGAACGTCGCTTTCAGCCAATAATTGTAAAAGAGCCGACCCTGGAAGATGCTGTAAAAATACTTGAAGGCATAAAAGTAAATTATGAAAATTTTCATAATATAAAAATTAATAGCACGGCCGTACAAGCCGCTGTGAAATTGTCCGATCGCTATATTCATAATAAATTTTTACCGGACAAAGCAATTGACCTACTAGACGAAACTGCGGCCGCTGCCCGTATCAACGGCAAAGGCTCTTCTTGGACTGGAAAAATAGAACGTCTTAAACAAAAACTAGAAAAAACTTCTCTGGCCAAAGAAAATGCCGCTCTCAAAGATAAATTTAGCGAAGCTGTAAAATTAAAAAATCAAGAAGAAAAAATTCGCGCTGAAATTGAAGAAGCTCTAAAAGCCAGTAAAGAAAAAAAACAAAAATATTTTGGTGAAATAAAAGAAGCCGATATTCTCGCCCAAGTAGCCAAAATAATCGGCGCCAAACCTAGTGAATTAATGCTTGAAGAACAAAGCGAATTACTTAGCTTGGAAACCAAATTAAAACAAAATATTATTGGCCAAGATCAAACTGTATCCGAGGTCACAGCTGTGATCAATCGAGCCCGCCTAGGCCTCAGTCATCCGGACCGACCGCTCGCTTCTTTTCTATTTGTCGGTGAAAGCGGTGTAGGCAAGACTGAACTCGCCAAATCTATCGCTCACACCCTATATTCCAATAAAGACGCTTTTATCAAATTAGATATGTCACTGTGTAGTATTGTTTGATGAAATCGATAAAGCCCACAAGGATGTTACCAAACTACTATTACAGATGCTCGAAAATGGTGAAATCACTGACTCTACCGGCAAAAAAATATCTCTCAAACACTCAGTAATTATTCTCACCACCACTCTTGGTGCCGACGCCGCCAAACGCGCCGCATTTGGATTTGGCGCGTCTGACACTACCGACACTGCTCGTGACCAAAAGATTGTAGAAAAATTAAAAGAATATTTCTCACCGGAAATCATCAACCGCTTGGATAAAATTTGTTTGTTCAACAATCTTACCAAAGCAGATCTAGCCAAAATTGCGGGATTGGAAATTGAACACCTCAATCAACGCCTCACTCAATATCACACTCAAATCAAATTCAAAGAATCCACTCTACAAGAGTACCTATGTGTTTTGCCAAAAGAAAACCAGAATGCCCGCACTCTGCGTCGTCAACTCCGCACCCAGATAGAAAAATTAATTGCGGGCGTAATCATGGAAAAGAAAAATAAAAAACAGTATCAATTGGAAATTAACGGTGAACAACTGTCTGTGAAATAACAACTATGGCGGATAATACCGACAAATTAGATTTGGAAATTAATAATGAAAATGGTCGCCAAGAAAAAGCTTCCTCTAGCCAAAATATTTCTGGCTCGGATTTAGAAATCAAAGATATAGATGTTTCAGGAGACGGTATAAAAAAAATTGATGGAAATAAAATAGAAATAGACGTAAAAGCAGATCTGCCAAAAAATGATGGCATTGCCGGTGCGGCTGCGGCAGCTGCAATACTGGGTACCCAAACAGACGACGACGCACAAGAAAACGAAACAGAACCTGAAGAAAATTTTCAAAAAAATACAAAGCCGAATTTACCGCCTAATATACCCCCTGCAGCAAATCCTGTTCCAAAAAATAAAGAAGAAAATTCTGAAGGGCCAGAACAAGAATCTAGACCAACTGAAAACAAACAACCTCAAGCAAATCCTACGCTTCAGCAAAACCAACCAGGAAATGAACAGCCTCCTGCTCAAGCAGAATCACCTCAAGCCAAAAACGAGCAAGAAGGGCAGCCTCAACCTGACACCCAAAACGCTGACCAGCCAATACCTGCTGAACCACAAAACGAACAAGCCACTCCCCAACCTGCTCCAAATTCTACTCCTGCGGCCCCACACAATAACCCTGCTCCAACTGAAAAAGAATCTCCGGCAGGAAGCACGCCAAATCCAGAACAAAATACACCAAATCAAACCCAAAAAAATCCCCCTCAAACACCGCCACCAAACACCGGGCAAAACGAACAGGCCGATCGCCAACCACCCACTGTATCCAAAAATGACCTTGGAAATATTGGACCACACGGTCAATCTGGAATGGCAAATTATTTGATAGATCCAACCAAAAAAAATAAAAACACCACTCCTGATCAGACCGATGCTCCGACCAATCCTGAAAATAACACCAACGCTACTCCTACCAAAACTACACCGCCAAGCTTTAGAGATAATATTAAAAATAAAGCTAATCAGGGATTACAAAATTTAAAAAATACTCCCCAAAATACCATAAACAACATAAAGAATAATTTATCATCAGATCGATTTTTAAAACAAAAACTACAAAAAAGATTACAAAAGGTGCAAACCGAGCTGGCTAGTGTAGGCACAAAACTCAACGGTCTACGAACTTCCAATTCGATGAGAATAATAAAATTCTTTTTCCCTGGACTTTACTCAAAAATTTTTAGCTTTAGTAATTTTTCCACCAAACTAAAAGGAGAAGCAAAACTCAAAGCCCTCCAAGCGGCCATGGCTACCGGCAACGGCGTATTGGGAACTTTAAAATTGACTCGTGGCACCGCTGTAGTAATAGAAGCTCATAGAAAATTTATAACTTGGTTTGTAGAAACTCTAGAAACCGTCATTATACCGATAGTACTTCTAGTCACCTACCCACTGCTAATATTATTGCTCATCATCCAAATATCTTTTACTAAATTAGGGTCCCCACTGGTCAACGCGATCGATGATATAATCAAAAGAGTAAATGAGGTTATTAAAGAATTGGATAAAGCCCTGGCAACAGCCAAAAAAGAAGTACGATTAATGCGTGAAGCTTCGGAAATCACCAAACTAATGGCTTCCACCAAAGAAGATAGAACACAATATTTAAATAACGCCGAGGCTAATGATAAAAAGATGGCAGCCAATGATAATACAGAATCTCCCCCAGCCGCCAATGACAACACTGAATCGGCCCAACCAAATGATTTACCACAAGCTGCCTAAAAAATAAAATAATTTATATTTATGAACCCAACCACAAAAAAAATCTTAATGTCCATAGGACTACTGGGTGCGGCGGCGCTTATAGCTTTTGGATTTTATACTCTTTTCAAAAAAAATCAAACTACCGGAACTGCAAAAAATCCTACTCAAATTAATACCGGAACATTTCCTAGCGCTGGCGAAAGAACCAGTACGGCTAGTGGCACTGAAACTAGTACTACCGGACTAAATCGCGGCGGCGTGACCAATCCTTTGCCAATTCCTCAAGTTACCAACGGTGGTTATTATCAAAATGAACCGGTGAAAAAAATAATCGATCAATCTGTTACTTATCCCTCACTTAGCCAAGGTGGTAGTGGTTTGCGTTATTATAATAATTCCGATGGAAAATTTTATCATCTTACTTCGGACGGTCAAATAAAACCTCTTTCCGATCAAACTTTTTATAATGTTAATAAAGTAACTTGGGCTAATAAAAATGACAAAGCTGTTTTGGAATATCCAGACAGTTCCAAAATAATTTATAACTTTGAAAAACAAAAACAAACCACTCTGCCAAAACATTGGTCTGATTTTTCTTTCTCACCAGACAGCTCTCAGCTCGCCGCCAAAAGCATCGGGCTAGCTCCAGAAAATCGGTGGCTTGTCACTGTAAACGATGATGGCACCGGCACCAACCTGGTAGAACCGATGGGTGAAAATGCTGATAAAGTACAAATAGATTGGTCACCATCACGTCAGACTGTAGGCTTTTCTCAAACCGGCGAAGCGCTGGGTGCGGAAAGACAAGAAATTTTATTTGTGGGATTAAATCACGAAAACTTCAAATCCGCGATTGTCGAAGGACGCGGCTTTGATCCAGCTTGGTCCCCTACCGGACAAAAATTATTATACAGCGTCTATAGCTCACGCAGTGATTTCAAACCAGAACTTTGGATTACCGATTCTTATGGTGATAGTATCGGCAACAATCGCCAACTATTACAGCTCAATACTTGGGCGGATAAATGTACTTTTTCCGATGACAACACCGTATTCTGCGCCGTACCACGCGATCTGCCTCAGGGAGCCGGTATACTACCAGAAGTCGCCGCCAACAGCACCGATGATATGTACAAAATTGATTTAAAAACCGGATCAAAAACTACTCTTCCGCTTGATGGAAATTATAATATTAAAAATATTACTTACGATAAAAACAAAAATAAAGTCTACTTTACCAACGGTGATCAGGCTGGAGTTTTTGAAATAA
>JAPLWP010000081.1 GCA_026396535.1 Candidatus Magasanikiibacteriota bacterium
ATAATTGAGCTTTGTAAAACAGCGGTTAGTAGTTCTTTTTCCGTTTTAATATTGTCGGATAATTTTACTCCTGGTAAATATTTTTTATTTTCGCGTGTTTTGTCAATCTGATTCAGTGGCTCTAAGTCACCCTCATAGTTCCATAGTTTTACTACAAAACCATTATTGGCGATAATGTTGGCCAAGGCAGTACCCATGTTTCCGGCGCCGAGAATTGTAACCGAAATATTTTTTGCCATATTAAACTTTATCTTTGTTGGCTAGCTGTCCGCAGGCGGCCGCGATGTCTAGGCCTTGGGAGCGACGTACCGTGCAGACAATATCTTTGTCATTCATTTTTTGTTGCCAATGTTTGATAGTCTCTATCGGAGTCGCGCCAAAGGTATCTTTGCTGCTGCCAGGATTGTAGGGGATAAGGTTCACGCGCACGGATCCCATTTTGAGTACCAATTTTATCAGAGCATCTAGATTTTTTGGAAAATCATTGATGCCGCCAAGCATGATATATTCAATACCAATAAAATGAGTACGGCTTGGAAAAGCTTTGTGATAGCGGCGAGCCCAGTCTACTAAAAATTCCAAAAAGTCACTGCGGTTGGAAGGCATAATGGAAGTACGATTTTCGTTGATAGCACTGTGAAGAGATAAAGCAAAGCGTACTGGTGGGAAATTTTTATCGTCTACCATTTTTTCCATAGTAGTGGCCAAGCCTACGGTGGACACAGTAATTTTGCGAGGACCCATTTTTGCCCCTTTTATCAAAATATTCAATGCTTGTTTTACATTGTTGTAGTTTAGTAGTGGTTCGCCTTGGCCCATGAATACAATATTGTCTACTTCGCCTTCATTGTGAGCCCATAATATTTGCTGCCAATAGCGCATCTGATCCACAATTTCACGATAGGTAAGATTGCGAGTAAATCCTAATTTACCGGTAGCACAAAAAGTACAAGCCATCGGACAGCCCACCTGAGATGAAACACAAATTGTGTAGCGTGGACGATCCCCAGGAATCATTTTTTTGCTCACACGCGGCATCAATACGCTCTCTACCACTTGGCCGTCACTAAATTCTAGAAGCGCTTTGCGAGTGCCGTCTATTTTACTTTGTTGTAAAACTTTTTCTTTTACAGTCATCCAGGGCATGCCCTTTAGCTTGGCGCGCAAGTCTTTAGACAGGGTAGTGATTTCTTCAAATGAATTTATTTTTTTATCAAACCAAGATAAATAAATTTGTTGACGGCGAAAGGCCGGTTCGTCTTTTAGGATTTCTTCTAAATTATCGGTCATATTTTTTTGTTCTTGTGGCCAATCCGGTCAAGATCATGGCGGATATGGAAATGGTGATTAAAGATAAGAATTGATTTTTATTTATTTTTACTAGGTGAAATATATCTCTAAATTGTGGTACCAACATGATAAGAGTGAGCGCGAGTATTGTGAGTATCCAAATGCTCATCAGTAGAAAATTATGTTTTATTTGATCCCATTCGCGTGTGACCATTATTAAGGTGACTTGAGTGATGGTAAGAGATACAAAGGTAAATGTTCGGGCCATATCAATGTCGTGCAAGTAAAGAGCGAAGTAGCAATAGAAACTGCTGGATACCGCGGTGATTGCCAATCCTTGGATAATAATTTTTTTAAATAATTTTGGATTGATGAGTGGCTCGTGGATTGGTCGGGGTTTTTCGGTCATCAGACCTTTGCGAGCTTTGTCGCGTTCAAAGCCAATTACTGAAGCCGGGTCACAGAATAATTCTAGAAATACTACATTGATAGGAAAAAATACCAAAGGTTCTCCGAGTATTAGTGGTAGTATCGCCATGGCCACTATTGGTATGTGGAAAGAAAATAAAAATACAAA
>JAPLWP010000048.1 GCA_026396535.1 Candidatus Magasanikiibacteriota bacterium
ATAATTTTATGGCTTCTAATGCCGCTAGAAAATTGGCTCCAAGGGAACAAGGCTCACAACCTGAGGCAAACGGTGAAATTTTGAAGAAAAAAGAAATAAAGAAAAAAGAGATTGCCGATGTATTTGGTGAGGCCAGAGAAAGGGTAGAGGGTAAAGGACAGGAACTTGATAGAATGCAGGCTGAGCTTACCGATCTATTAAATAAAATTCCCGACCAAGAAGACGGAGATTTTCAGGCACGTTTAAAAGAGTTTGCTTTTAAGTTTAAAGTCGTAAAACAACATTTGAAAAGTTTGGCGGCTGAAGCTCAGTTAGAACAACTGCCTTCAGGTGCTTTTGCGGCTGTAGATGCAGGCGAACCACCAGAAGTGCCGCCAGCTGATAAAATCGAAGGTATCTCAGAAATAAAAAATTTCAAAGATGCCGAAGGTTCTGTTTTAACCGGTGTGGTAAATGAGAAAGTTAAAGATAAAAAAACTTTTAGAGGAGTCATAAATTTTGCTGATGGCGGTAGTTATACTGGTTTTGCCGCTCTAAATGACGAGGGTGTTTATAATCCAAGTGGTGATGGAGTTTGGGAAAAAAGTAACGGTATGGTTTTTGAGGGTTTCTTTAAAGATGGACGTTTAAAAAACGGACACATTGTTGAAAATTTTAAAAATGGTGAAACTCAAGTTCAGTTTATGGTAGAAGGAGAAGTGAGTACGATAGAGAAAGGTAAATTTAATAGCAACGATGAATTGGATGGCATTGGAGAAAGAATCAATAATAAAACTAAAGAAAAAGAGCAAGGAAAATTTGTGAACGGCGAGTTCGTAGATGGCTATGTTGTGAATTTTATCACCGGTAAGCCAACAGAACGTTTCAAAAATGGTGTGTCAGTGGAAATGGGTGACAATTTGCCTGAATTGAAAACTGATTTGGCGGATTCTAATATCAAAGAAGCGGTAAAACAAATTGAACAAATTGCTGGGGCTGAAAAAATAGCCGGTCTTGTAAATTTTGTTGATGCGCGCGGCCATGTATTAAACGGTTCGCTTGTTTCTAATCCAGATGGAAAATATTTTAATGGGCAAATTAAAACAAAAGAATTGGGTAGCGAAGAAGGAGCTTATGATGGTATCGCTATTCTGAATGAAAAGACCGGTACTTTTGAATTTGACGATACAGATGCCGAATATTCCTATAGAGACGGCAGTGGTCGTCATACTAAAAAAGGAGAATTTAAAAATGGTGAATTCATAAGCGGTACCGACACAATATCTGGATATCCAAGTTCAACCATCACTATAGAAAAGGGTGTAATAGTAGAAAGAGAAACAGAAGTATCGGGAATAAAAGATGCTACCGGTACTGTACTTACTGTTGGTAAAAAAGTAGATGGTCGCAGCCGTGTGTATTACGAAGGAAAATTCAGAATGCGCAATGGAAAAATATATGAAGGCAAAGCTGATTTTAAAGATGGTAAATTTGATTGGTCTAATGAAGGTAAAGGAAAAGGTGTGATGGGCAAGGTGGTTGATATATTTAAAAATGCTTTTAGTAAAAAGAAAACTCAACCTACTTTTGGATCTAAATTTGGTTTGAAGAAAAAAGAAACTTCTTCGCCGGTAAAAGATTCTGAGCCAAAAGATCAGGCAGTTGTGGAGCAAGAGGAAGTGGTCGTATCGCAAAATGAAGAAGGTGAAGGTGAGGGTGCGATAGAAGCAGCTATAGCAAAAAGAATCATAGAAAAAGTTTCAGAGTTGGATAAGTTGAATAATTTTACGGATGCGTACGGTCAAATTTTGAACGGAAAAATTACTCATACTAAGGACGGTAAACATATTTTTGATGGTAAGATTGAATTTCACGGAGAGCCAGCATATGAATATGAGGGTAAAGCGTTGTTGAACGCGGATGGTATGTTTGAGCCGTTTGATGAAGCGCAAATAGATAAATCAAAAGAAAAAGGCCGTTTGAGTAAAATTGCCGAGGTGGTATTTAGTAAAGCGGGCGCAAAAATTGCTAGTGAAACTACTTATAAAACCGCCGCTGGTATCTTGGGTGTAAAATTAGGCACCGATATTATGATTGCGGGTGTAGCAGCAATTTTAGAAAAAAGAGCTGGTACAAAAGATTTGGCCGCCAAAATTGGTGAATATAGCGATGTTCATAAATTTTTAGTTGGTAAAAATGAAATCAGCGCCATCAAAGAAGGATTTGCTGAATTCATGAAGACTTTAAATCCTGAAGACGGCGAGGATTTTGAATTGAATCTAGTAGATGAAAAATATTCGGCTCTAAAAGCCAAAATAGAATCCTCTGGTCAGATAGATCCAGAAGCTAAAGGAAAATTGTTGGCAAAATTAGAAAAAACAAAACAAAATTTTGACGCGGAAAATAAAAAATTGGAAGATGAAGAAAAAGATGAAGCGGAGAAATACATGCAAGCATATTTGGTGAATAAGACTGCCGGTATGCAATTGGTGAGAGACGGTTTAAACGGAATGGCTAAATTAGCCATAGTCGCTACCGGTGGTGTGGGTGTATCGTTGTTGGCCAAAGAAGCGGCTATTGGTAGAGTATTTGGTATGGCCACAACCAAAATAATTGAACGCCGACAAAAAAATAAGAAGTTTAATGAACAGATGAAGGTGGAGGAAAAAGAAGCAGTAGGTACTCTGAAAGATTTCAAATTTGCTTTACTTGAAACCATGCATGGTTTAAGTGGCGGAGTCTTTAATGGTGGAAAAGATGTAAAGACTGGAAAACAACTTACCGAAATGCAGAGACTTGGTAATTTTGGAAAATCTATTGGTAATGTGTTGGTGGCAGTAGGTGTAACTCTGGGTGTGAAAGGC
>JAPLWP010000103.1 GCA_026396535.1 Candidatus Magasanikiibacteriota bacterium
ATATATTTTTTATGATTTTATTTTTAATCATAACTAGTTCGTAATAATACTGACCAGATTTATTTTTTGATATTCTACGGCTGGAGTAATTACTGCCTGTTGAAAAGGCTGGTAAGATTCATTTTCAATTGCAGCTACCTTACCAATCACTAGGCCGCTTGGAACCGACAACTCAATACCAGAAGTAATAATTTGATCCCCTATCGCCACGTTTTCGTTGCGAGGAATAAAATTCATTTTGATGCTGAGTCCGTAACCGCCTTCTACCACGCCCAAGCTGTGATCAGAGTTTGTAACTGTGGCCGCAATTTTACTTTGATTATCGTTGAGTAAGCGAGCGAAAGAAATATTATTTTCTACTTTAATTATTTTTCCTACCAAAATACCATCGCCATAAATTACCGATTGATCAACTTTTACTCCGTCGATAGTGCCGCGGTTTAGAATTACCACTTGATCAATTGCCTCGATATTTTTGGCCACTACTTCAGCTCCGAGTAGTTTAAATTTATCTTTAGCTTTGAAGTTTAATTCTAAACGCAGTTCGTTATTTTCTTTTTCTAGAGTTTTATTACGCGCGTCCAAAAGATCAGTTTGAGCCAAGGCCGCGGTAAGTGCTTCGTCGCTATTATTAATTTGAAAAGATTGTTTGTTTATCGGATGAATAGCCCATAAGAAAAAATTTCTTATTTTATTTTCTGCTGTATTGAGCCAGCCAAAATAATGTAAAGCTATCAATAAAAAAAATAAGATTACTATTTTGAGATAGGTTTTTTTGAAGGAGTAATAACGCATGTTTAATTATTATGATGAGGTGATAATATTGCTACTTCTTGGAGGAGTTCCATATCATCAAGCAGCAAACCGTTGCCGCGTACTACCGAAGTCAAAGGATCGTCAGCAATACGCACTGGGATTTCAGTGGCGCGAGCAATTAATTTATCCAAACCGCGTAGTAGCGCGCCGCCACCAGATAGTAAAATGCCACGTTCATGGATATCAGCTACTAATTCTGGTGGTGAAGTTTCTAGAGTTGCTTTGACATGATCTACGATAGTGCGCAGGGATTTGATGATAGCTTCGCGTACTTGAGCATCATTGATCATGATTTCTTTTGGCAGACCGCTAAGCAAATCGCGACCACGCATAGGATATTGCATGGTTTCGGACAATTCAATAGCTGAACCAATTTTTATTTTGATATCTTCGGCTTGGCGTTCACCTAGTAGTAAATTGAATTCATCACGAGCGTATTGCACGATATTGCGGTTGAGTTCGTCGCCCGCAATTTTGATAGATTGCCAATTCACAACGCCGCTTAGAGAGATCAAAGCAATTTCGGAAGTACCGCCGCCAATTTCTACAATCAGATTGCCCACTGGCTCACGCACCGGCATACGAGCGCCAATAGCGGCCGCCATCGGCTCTTGCACCACGTATACTTCTTTGGCACCAGCATTGATGGCTGCATCGGATACGGCTTTTCTTTCTACTTCGGTAATTTCTAAAGGTATGCCTATTACTACACGGGGGCGAGAAAAGAAATTTCGTTCGTCTTCATTTATTTTATCAATAAAATAACGCAACATTTTTTCAGTCACTTCAAAGTCAGCAATAATACCACCAATTAAAGGACGAGGAGTAATAATATGAGGAGGAGTTTTGCCAACCATTTCTTTGGCTTGATTACCTACGGCCAAGATCTGTTCAGTGCGAGTATTGATGGCCACTACACTTGGTTCGTTGATTACGATACCGCGATTTTTTACATATACCAAAGTATTGGCCGTACCAAGGTCAATGCCGAGATCTTTGCGGAAACGATTAAATAATTTATCAAACATATTCACGATTGTGGTACTTGCGGTTGGATAAAATCACTCCCTCTATTAGTACATATAGAATTACCAAAAAGATCGCATTCCACCAGAACAATAAATTAAATTGACGTAAAACCAAAATACAAATTACAAAACCTCCAAGCAATATCCCCTGAGTGAAAGTTTTTTTCACTTGGCGAAAAACCGCGTCGTCATGCACAGTGCGACGGCTTTTTATCAAAAATCCAATCACAGAAAACAAACCAACAATTCCCAAAAATAAACTGCTATAGAAAAAAGTAAAAATTACAAAATTGGCTTCTTGAGGATCGGTGTTAAACAATATAAAAAACCAGGCTACCCAACAAATAAGGGTGCCTGCCGCCATCAGATGTAAATATTGTTTTAAGGTCATAGGTGCAGTAATTATATCCCAAAAAATTTTCTTTGGCAAGGTGGTTATTTTGGCTATATTAAGACAAATATCTGATCTTTTTCACTGGTATATCACTGTAGTTTTGATTTAGGCTGCTCAGCAGATCTCGCTCTTTTAGCTTGATTTCTTGGGCCATTATGGAGCTAAGGCAGGCAATCACAAGTACGCCTTCTTTTACATATATGGCCTGAGCTAGTTTTTTGCCACCATCACCCCAATTTTTTTCTATAAAAATATTGGCATTATCTACCAGGGCGGCCGAAAGCACGCCTTTGATAAATGGTGAAGTGCGGCCTTTGTATTTGAGAATATCGGCTAGTGATTTCATCATACTCGAAAATCACAGATATCGCGGAAGTCGCAGTACTGACAAGTTTCCTTATTTGGTTTTGGTGTAAAATTTTTCTTTTTTATTTCGGTAATTATTTCATCAATTTTTATTTTTTCTTTTTCAGTTTCTTCGTCAGTACCTTTAAAAGCTTGAACACTGTTATTATCTAAATAATAATAACGCAATTCAGATACTTCACCGAGGTTGCGCAGTTCAATCACGCTCTCAGCCGCGATTTGGTAAATCAAGAGCTGGCTTTTATCTTCGGCAGCGAGTTTATCTTTTGGTCGTCCGGTTTTATAATCAATAATTGCTAATTTACCGTCAATAGTTTTATCGATACGGTCAATTTGGCCTTTGATAGTATGATCTTTCAATCGGAAACGAAAACCTTTTTCCACGGTGATAGGCACAGTCCAACCTTCTTTTTCACCACGAGTATAAAAGTTTTCCAGAATCTCAATCCCCTTTTTCTTGTACTCTTGTTTTTGGCTAGCGGATTGAAACCAGCTGTCCTGCCAAGCTTCCCTATAAATTTCTTTTAAAGTATCCAGTGATGGCACTTTTATTTCTTCGCCCAATTTTGGGGCGTCAGCAGTAAACAAAGAATTTTGTTTAGCGGAATTTAATTCAATCACCTGCTGATAAAATTTTTGCAAAGTACCGTGCATGGTTTTACCAAAACTAAATACCCCTTTACCGAAAGTTGGTACTTTGAGAATAAATTGAAAACGATATTGCCAAGGACATTTATCAAAAGATTGTAATTGCGAAAAAGAAAATTCTTTTGGAATTTCAAGTTCAAAAGTTTCAGCTACCTCCTCATTAGATTTTTGTTCCAGATCAATAATTGGTCCGCTGCTGATTATTTCTCGGCTAAAAGCGGTCTGATTGGTACTCTCCAATTCCATTATAAATTTAGAAAGTTTTTTATCACGCGCTCCGCCGTAATTTTTGGCTGCGGTAAAATATACACCTTGTTTGGCACGAGTGATAGCTACAAATAGTAAGCGGCGTTCTTCCTGAGTATGGGCGTCACCGCTTGGTAGGGCCGCTTCGCGCACCAGCGCATCGGGTAGGTCGATAGCGGTAGAGCGATTGGTAGATGGAAATCTTTGATCAACAAAATTTGGGATAAAGACATATTCAAATTCCAAACCCTTAGACTTATGGATGGTGGAAATTTTTACAGCATCACTTTTAACCTCTTTAGAAAAATCTTCACCATCATCGCCTGACTCAAGTAAAGTTTCAAAATATGTCAGCCAAGCGCGCACGCCGGTATCGTTATTATTTTTTTGAAATTCGTCTATCTTTTCAAACAAGGCTTGTAAATATAAAATATCAATTTGATATTTTTCCACATTATCGCTGAGCAGTTTTAGATAACCGGATTTTTCCCAAAATTTATATAGCACCCGGCCGGCCGGCTCTTGTTTGCTCAGCTGTGTACATTCACCTACGATGTTTATTAATTTATCGGTAACTTCCTGCCCATGTTTGCTCAATTTAATAATTCCACGGGAAGCTACTTTGATGGATTCAAAAAGTGAAACAGTTTGACGGCGACTGTATAGTAGAAGTTGAGAAAGGTCGCTGTAATACATCGAAAAAATTGGACTATTGAGAATGCGATAAACAGCGCTAGATTCGTGATAATTGTCACATAGGCGCAAAAATGCCAAACTATCCAAGACTACCTTTTGGCGAAACAAACCGCTCGGAGAGGCAAATTCATAAGGAATACCAGATTGATTGAGATAAGGAATAAACTGATCAGCAAAACTATTAGCGCGACAAAGTATCGCAAAATCATTCCATTTCAGGTCTTTATTTTTTTCTTTTAGAGTAAGAATTTTTTTACACAGCAAATCCGCTTCATGGCTAGGATTTTGTCCAAACAATAAATCACAGTCCCCTACTTTTTTGGTTTGGGATGAGAGTTTTTTGCTAATTTTTAGTTTATCTTCCAAACGATCCGGATTATTGAGCTGAATAAAATTATAAGCCAAGTCCAATATTTTTTGTCCGGAACGATAGTTTTCGGTTAGTACCACTTCTTTTGAATTTGCAAAATCATCTTTAAATTGCAAAATATTGGATACCGAAGCGCCACGGAATTTATAGATGCTTTGGTCATCGTCCCCTACTACGGTGAGTTTGGTCTCAGCGTTGGAGCTTAATAATTTAATAAGTTGATATTGAGAATAATTAATATTTGGTCGTTCTTGGAAAAGTTTGACGGTATAAAAAATAAGATCCGCAAAGTCCAGCGAGCTGGTATTGAGCAGTAGCTGATTGTATACATGATAAGCCTCGGCCAGTTCGTTTATTCTTTTTATCTCCAGTGCGGTATCATCAGTACTATTTTCGGTCTTCTTTTTATTTTTTTTGCTTGGCTCCAAATCCGAATCCAAATTTAGCCCTTGAGCATATTCTAGATAATTCTGCGGAGTGACCAATTCATCTTTGCATTTTTGAAAATGTTTAATCATCGCGTGAATAAATTTGGTAGGATTGCCAAGTGGTCGATAATAATCCAATTTAAATTTATCTAAATTTTGGCGTACGAGTAGCCAGCTTTCAGTTTCGTTGAGAAGTTTAAAATTATTTGGGATACCAATATCGAGCGCACTGCTTTCCAAAATCTGTTGGCAAAGTCCATGAAAAGTACAGGTGAGGACATCAAAACCGGAAAAAGATAAAAGCTCTTGCACTCTATCCTCCATTTCAGCTGTGGCTTTTTCCATAAAAGTCACAGCCAAAATTTCCTCAGCGCGAGCGAGTTTATTTTGGATCAGATAGGCTATTTTTTGAGTGATCACCGTGGTCTTGCCCGTACCAGCACCGGCCACTATCAGTAGTGGGCCGTCATTGTATTCCACCGCGATTTTTTGATTGGGATTCAAATTTGACATACCAAAATTAAGAGTAGTTTTTACCCTTAGATAGAATTTCTTTCTAAATGTGGGCGGCTAAACATCCACAACCACAGCCGTCCTGGCAGCTACAGCAACCATGACAAATACTGCTGTTGCAAACGCAAGCATCCTCTTCATTCTCCAGAATTAGGGTGCAGGTGTTGCATTTGGACATATGTGTTTAGTATAGCAGAGAAGGATTTGGGTGGCTAGTCCTAAAAAATGGTAACAAAAAACCGTTCGCCTGCTCTATCTCTAAAATTTAGAAATAAAGCAGGTTTGACGAACGGTTTGTTGTCCTAACTGCGCCTTTATAAAGGCGGGCCGCGGATAAACATCCTTCCTCCTTACTTGGTGGTGGGTTCCGGCGTAGGAACAGTGGCGAAA